>CALLKB010000197.1 GCA_938008575.1 uncultured Cytophagaceae bacterium
GGTATAAAAAGAAAAGCCTACGAATTTCGCAGGCTATCCTTAACTCTCAGTTCTTCACTCTTCACTCTTACCTCTTCACTCTCACCTAATTCAACTTACTCTTCCGATAACTATACCCAAAGTAAATAACAACCCCAGCTAAACACCAATAGGCAAATCGCTCCCAATTGGTCGCCCCCATTTGAGTCATTAGATATAGATTCACTAATAATCCCAAAATAGGAATTAAGGATAAGCGATGCGTGTAGCTGAAAAAAGCGAGCACTAACCAGATGATGAAAAAGCCCGACATGATCCAATGATCTGCCTTTGCCTCTCCTTCAAAATAGCTTCCCAACCAAGTTGACCATGAAACTGAATCAGGCAATGATAAATACAAGGCTACTACCCATGCCAAGCCAACCCAAATAGAGGCATTAACATAAGGTATCCTAAACTTCGATTTCTTTTGATTCTCTGGATCCAAATCCAGAATCAACACACCCGCACATACCAGAACAAAAGCAAACAAAGTACCAATACTGGACAAGTTGATCACTTCTTCCAAATTGGCAAATAATGCCGGCACACCCACCAAAACACCAGTCATAATCGTCGAAAACGACGGTGTACGATATTTCGGATGAATCCGCGCGAAAGCTTTTGGCAATAATCCGTCACGCGACATGGTCATCCAAATACGTGGCTGGCCTAATTGATAGACCAATAATGCGCTTGTTAAGGCTATAACAGCACTCGCCGCCACAACTCCAGCTACTCCAGGCAAATTCACTTTCATGAACATAAAAGCCAAAGGATCTTCGATTCCGGTCAATTGATGCGATGGAACGATTCCCGTTAGGACCAATGTCACCAACACATAAAGTGTCGTACAAATAATCAAAGCCCACATCATCGCCTTTGGGATATCCCGTTGGGGATTTTTACACTCTTCTGCAGTCGTTGAAATGGAATCAAAACCTATATATGCAAAACAAACAGCAGCTACACTTTTCAAAACACCTGAAATACCATTGGGCGCGAAGGGTGTCCAATTTTCTACTTGTACGTAAAATGCCCCAACACCGATCACAATAGCGATGACCAACAATTTCAAAATAACGAGAACATTGTTGGTGTTTTTTGATTCTTTGATTCCAATATAGACCAAATAAGTAATGGCAACTGTGATCAACAAGGCTGGTAAATTAGCTACAAAATGCCATCCGAAGATCGTTGGCGCCGACTGGTAAGCCATATAGCCTTCTCGCAAGTTTACGTGCAAGGATTGTAAGGTTTGACCGGCTTGTAACATGGGCTCAGCTTCGACGAAAGCCCTTTTGGCCGACAAATAATCCATCGTCAAAAATTCCGGCACATGAATCCCGAGGCCCTCCATGAGATCAACGAAATATTTTGACCAAGAAATCGCTACGGCTACATTGGAAATGGCATATTCAAGCAAGAGATTCCAACCCAAAATCCAAGCAACAATTTCGCCTAAACTTGTATATGCATAAGTATAA
The DNA here is from genome assembly GCA_938008575.1 of uncultured Cytophagaceae bacterium. Taxonomy (GTDB): domain Bacteria; phylum Bacteroidota; class Bacteroidia; order Cytophagales; family Spirosomataceae; genus Aquirufa; species Aquirufa echingensis. Next base: position 1,506 of record CALLKB010000197.1, read on the forward strand.
GCGCTACCACTAATAGGAACGGTAGCCGCGAAACGGGCATAGCAGAATGCGGTAAACATGCAGGCTAAGGCCGTAAAAACAAATAACATGGAAACTGCAGGACCACCATTAGCCGATGCTTGACCGATTGCTGAGAAAATACTGGCACCAATAATCGCCGCAACGCCCATGAAAGTCAAATCACGAACGCCTAAATTGCGATGCATTTGGCCCCCTTCTAACTTTTCAATTTCCAGTTGGTCTGAAATAATTTTATCTATTGACTTCTTACGAAAAAAGGAAGACCACATCATATAAGCTTGTTGATTATTGTAACGAAGAACAAAAATACATCTTTCTCAAAGAAATTCTAATTAAACGAAAAGCCTTACCTTTGTAAGCATGTCAGTAGCCGTCGTCATTTTAAACTACAATGGAAAAGCATTTCTCTCGAAATTCCTTCCAAAAGTAATCTCTACAAGTCCAGAAGGAGTAATCTATGTAGCAGACAACGGCTCCACAGATGATTCTATCGCATTCGTTCAATCGGAATTCCCTCAAGTCAAACTGATTCATTCAAGCCAAAACCTAGGCTATGCCGGAGGTTACAATTATGCACTCAAACAAATTGATGCCGAATACTATGTGCTCATGAACTCGGATATTGAACCCAAGGAACATTGGCTGGGCAATTTATTAGCCTATTTCCAGGCAAATCCCCAGGTGGCTGCGGCCCAACCGTTTATTTTATCTTATCAAGAGCCTCATAAATTCGAATATGCTGGCGCTGCAGGAGGCTACTGGGATCGATATGGGTATGCATTTTGCAGAGGTCGTATCTTTGACACGATAGAAAATCAAACGAATCAATATGAAAGTGCGCTCGTCAATTGGGCTACCGGAGCCTGTCTAATGGTTCGATCAAGCGTATATTGGGAAGTTGGAGGACTTGATGCCTATTTCTTTGCCCACATGGAAGAAATAGACCTTTGTTGGCGCATGCAACGCGCAGGCTACAACATTGCCGCTGTCTCAACAAGCGAAGTGCTTCACGTCGGTGGAGGAACATTAGCACAAGGAAATCCGCAAAAGACCTACCTGAATTTTCGAAATAACTTAATCTTATTGTATAAGAACCTTCCTACGAAAAAGCGATTGGGGATATTATTTACACGAATGCTTCTTGACGGTTTGGCAGGAGTACAATTTCTATTAAAAGGAGAATTCAAGCAAATCTTAGCAATCTTAAGAGCACATCGCGACTTTTATGGCTATGTATTTTTCAAGAAAAACAAAGAAAATTTGGCAGCTGAATTAGCCAAAAAGGAAGTGATAAGTTACCAAGGAAGCATTGTTTGGGACTACTTCATTCGCAAAATCAAGCAATTCCCAGCGCTGCGATTTTAAATATCCCAAACAGACGGATTGTTTCGCTGACGCAAATACCGACGAATATTCATCCAAAAGGCTAAGATTAAATAGATAATAATGGGGGAACCCAAGGTCAGAAAAGAAGTGTAAATAAAATACAAGCGAATACTACTTGTTGATATTTTAAACTTTTCACCTAATCGCGTACAAACCCCAAAGGCCTGATTTTCAACAAAGTATTTCAATCTGTACATCGCAATTTATTTAGGTTCTGCAAAATTAGATTTTTTTCGCCATTTAAAGAAAAAAAGACATCGAATAAATAAAGTACAATAAAATAAAGGAAAAGTATTAATTTATCTTCAATTAACTGATAATTAATTACAAAATGCTTGCATACAATTATATTTTTTCTACATTTGAGCACTTAAAAGATTTAATTCAGCCATAGTTCAGACTTCTCCTCTCTAGTATCTCCCACTATTTATAGTTTTGATTCTAAAGTTTGCTTCGTCTTCTAGCGCAGAACAATCGATTTGAGTATTAATTTTTTAACATTATTTTTATGCAAACTGGTAAAGTAAAATTTTTCAACGAGACTAAAGGATTCGGATTCATCGTTGATGATCAAACAGGCGAAGACATTTTCGTACACGTAACTGGCCTTTCAGGTGTTACAATTCGCGAAAACGATTCAGTATCTTACGAGGTAACTGATGGAAAGCGCGGAGCAAACGCAATCAACGTAAAGAAAATCTAATTTTCGCACGTTTAATTTGATTAGAGCAAATCAGTAGATTTCAATATATAGTATTGCCCCATTGATCTCTAGTTAAAGAGAAATAAAAAAGCCTTCTTCGGAAGGCTTTTTTATTTAACAGCAATTATCCAATCCAGGCGATTACCTCATCTTTCGTAGGCATGCCTGCATCAATCTTCAATTTCTTACGCATTCCTCCTAAGTCGTTAAATACTTTATTGGGATTTGCTTCCTTCAATTGATCCAATGTCAATATACCCATTTTTTGAAGGGCTGGAATCCAAATTTCAGGCACACCTGCATTGGTAAATTCGCTATCTGACGAAACTTCTTTGATAACTTCCGGACGCATTTGCGGGAAGAACAATACTTCTTGAATCGATACTTGATTCGTCATTAACATGGTTAATCGGTCAATACCAATTCCAATTCCTGAGGTTGGTGGCATCGCATATTCCAAAGAACGCAAGAAATCGTAATCCATTGCCATCGCCTCATCATCTCCTTTTTCAGCTAAACGCAATTGATCTTCAAAACGCTCTTTTTGATCAATCGGATCATTTAACTCGGAATAAGCATTGGCGATTTCTTTTCCGTTCACGAATAATTCAAAACGCTCTACTAAGCCTTCTTTCGAACGGTGTTTTTTCGTCAATGGCGACATTTCTACCGGATAGTCCGTAATGAAAGTCGGCTGAATCAAGTTGGCCTCCACCTTTTCTCCAAATAACTCATCGATCAACTTACCTTTTCCCATTTGGGTATCCACTTCCATTCCTAAACTAAGGCAATGTTTACGCAATTCATCTTCCGACATAGCATCAACATCCACACCCGCATATTGTTGGATAGCACCTGATATAGTTAATCGCGGATAAGGTCCTGCAAATTCGATATCATTATCGCCTACGCGCAATTTGGTTTGACCATGTAAAGTCTGAGCAACTGTTTGGAAGATGGTTTCTGTCAAATCCATCATCCAATGGTAATCTTTATAGGCAACATAAAATTCCAAGGAAGTAAATTCCGGATTATGTGTCCGGTCCATTCCTTCATTGCGGAACATTTTACCAAATTCATAGACACCATCAAAACCGCCTACGATCAAACGCTTCAAATACAACTCATTTGCAATACGCAAATAAAGTGGCATGTCTAAGGTATTGTGGTGTGTATTAAACGGTCGGGCAGCAGCACCCCCATGAACGGCTTGCAACACAGGTGTTTCCACCTCTAACCAACCGCGTTCATCAAACATCGAACGCATGGTCGAAACAATCTTCGCACGTTTGATAAAAATATCTTTTACTTGCGGGTTAACAATTAAATCCACATAGCGCTGACGATAACGCATTTCAGGATCTGAAAATGCATCATACGTTTGGCCCTCAGCTTCTTTCACAACTGGCAGTGGACGCAAAGCCTTCGACAACAAGGTAAATTCACGAACATGCACCGAAATTTCACCTACCTGTGTTGTAAATGCGTATCCTTTGACTCCGATAATATCTCCGATATCCAACAACTTTTTGAATACCGTATTGTATAAGGTTTTATCTTCTCCTGGGCATAAATCATCCCGACGGAAATACAATTGAATACGTCCTCCAGCATCCTGCAATTCAGCGAATGAAGCATTTCCCATAATACGGAAACCCATCAAGCGACCCGCAAGAACAACTTCCTGATAATTTGCCTTTTCAGGTGAGTAATTGGCCAAAATTTCTGCCGAATGTACGTTTACCGGATATTCAGCCGCTGGATATGGGTCGATCCCCATGGCCATTAACTCTTGTCTCTTTTGCCTACGCAGCTGTTCTTGTTCACTTAAAATCATCAGAATATAAGGGATAAAATGAAGCCACAAAAATAGCCATTTCTCTTGGCAAATAAAAGTTGATTACAATTCTTAAAACTTGTTAATTCGATTTTACGTTTAGCAGTTAAAACGAATTTTCGATTAAATTCGTAAATCAAATACTAACCCTTTTACAAATCGCAAGATGGAAATGAAAAATCAATTAAAATCCTACGTAGTCATCGCCCTATTATCCAGCGGGGTAACCTTGGGGGCATATCAATTACTTAATTTAGGGAATCAATCGAATTTCAGTGATTCTCCATCCGCTTTCACAAGCAATGTATCCAATATTACCGCAGCAGGTAGCCCGGGTGAATTCACTTATGCAGCCGAAAAAACAACGCCAGCCGTTGTGCACATCAAAACCAAAATGGAACAAAGACAACGTCAGTTTTCGAGTCCTTTCGATGACTTGTTTGGTGGATTTGGTGATCCATTCGGTGGAGGTGGCCGCCGACAAGCTCCTCAGCAGGCGGAGGCATCGGGATCGGGTGTTATTATTAGTGCAGACGGATATATCGTTACGAACAATCACGTCGTAGCTGAAGCAACAGAAATCTCCGTAATGTTAAATGACAAACGTGAATTTAAAGCGAAAGTCATTTCAACGGACCCATCTTCAGACTTAGCCGTTATTCAAATCAAAGCAAACGATTTACCCTTCTTAACATTTGGTGATTCTGATGCATTAAAAGTGGGCGAATGGGTATTAGCTGTGGGCAATCCATTTAATTTAGAGTCGACCGTAACAGCGGGTATCGTATCAGCCAAAGGTCGCCAAAACATCATCGACCGCGATGATGAAAAAGCCGCAAATCCTTTAGAATCCTTCATTCAAACAGATGCTGCAGTTAATCCGGGCAACTCGGGGGGCGCATTGGTCAACTTGAAAGGTGAACTAATTGGAATTAATACCGCCATATATTCACGCACGGGCCAATTTGCTGGCAATTCTTTCGCGGTACCAGTAAGTATTGTTAAGAAAGTGTCAGCTGATTTAATCAAATATGGTAATGTACAACGCGGATTCTTGGGCGTTAGCATCATGGAAGTCAATTCGAAATTGGTTGACGAAAAGGATCTAAAAGTATCAACAGGTGTTTATGTAGGCGGATTCTCTGAGAATTCTGCGGCTAAAGCAGCGGGAATCAAAATCAATGACGTCATTACTAAAATTGACGGCATGGAAACAAAGACATCGGCGAAGTTGATGGAAATTGTGGGCCGCAAGCGTCCAGGTGAAACGCTTAATGTAACTGTTAATCGCGATGGTCAAAACAAAGACTTCACAGTTACCTTAAAAAACAAAGATGGCAATACTGCTATTTTGAAAGGAGAAACAGGAGAATCATATAAATCTGAATTCCTAGGTGCGAAATTTGGCGCATTGAGCAGCTCAGATAAGGAGAAATTCAATGTAAGTTCTGGTGTCAAAGTAATTGAAGTGTTACCTGAAGGACGTTTGGAAATGTATGGTTTATCCAAAGGATCCATCATCACAAAGATAAATGACAAAGCAGTAAATAACCCGAAAGAAGCTGCTGAATTACTAGAAGCACGCAAAGGCCGCACGAAGCTGGAGGGCATTGATGTGGATGGGTCAAGGTTTATTTATGTGTTGTAAACAGTCGGCAGTCGCTAGTCACTAGTCGCTAGTCGGCAGTTACTATTCATCAATCGCTAGTCGGCAGTTGCTAGTCATCAATCGCTAGTCGCTAGTCGGCAGTAATAAGCTGACAGCGATTTTACTAAAGCAAAAAAGCCTCGCTTGGGAATCCAGGTGGGGCTTTTTTTATGGGGGCTAGTTGTCAGTCGCTAGTCGTCAGTCACTAGTCGCTAGTCATCAGTCACTAGTCGCTAGTCATAAGCTTTTAGCGACAATACTAAAAATAAAAGCCTCACTTATAAATCCTAGTGGGAATTAATATGATGGCTAATTTATCCGACTAATGACTAGTGACTAGCGACTGACGACTATTAAAAAAGCCCCACCTGGAAAACCAAGCAGGGCTTAAATTATACTGACCACTGATCACAGACCACTGTCAACTATTTCCGATACATCACCGTCTTCACCGCATCGATAGTACGAGCGACGTTTGGCAAAATCTCTTCGATTAATGTTGGAGCATATGGCAAAGGTAAGTCACGTGAATTCACACGAACTACAGGTGCATCTAAATAATCAAAAGCCCAACGTTGTAAGTGATATGCAATTTCAGATGAGATAGCAGATAATGGATTGGCTTCCTCAACAACAACACAACGGTTTGTTTTCTTTACCGACTCAACAACTGTCAAATAATCGATTGGACGAACAGTACGCAAATCGATTACTTCAGCATTGATTCCTTGTTTCGCTAATTCATCTACCGCTGGCAAAACCACACGTGACAACATTTTACCAAAAGTAACAATCGTCACATCTGTACCTTGTTTTACGATATTCGCTTTACCAATCGGAATTAAATATTCACCATCTGGCACTAAACCCTTATCTCCATACATCAATTCCGATTCCATGAAAATAACAGGGTCATTATCACGAATCGAAGCCTTCATTAAGCCTTTCGCATCTGCAGGCGTTGCAGGAACAACCACTTTAAGACCAGGAGTATTAGCAAACCAATTTTCAAAATTGGACGAGTGTTGCGAAGATAATTGCCCAGCATTACCCGTAGGTCCACGGAAAACAATAGGACAAGAATACTGACCTCCCGACATCGACATCAACTTAGACGCTGAGTTGATGATTTGGTCAATAGCCACTAAAGAGAAGTTAAAAGTCATGAACTCAACAATCGGACGTAAACCATTCGCTGCAGCACCTACACCGATACCACCGAAACCTAATTCAGCGATTGGGGTATCAATCACGCGCTCTGGACCAAATTCGTCCAACATACCTTGTGACACTTTGTAAGCACCATTGTATTCCGCAACTTCTTCTCCCATTAAGAAGACAGTATCGTCGCGACGCATTTCCTCTTGCATAGCCTCACGTAAGGCTTCTCTAAATTGAATTTCTCTCATATGATATCTTTGTTTTGGGCATTCCCAAGCAGCGACAAAATTAGGCAAGAAAAAGCACACCACAAAACCAAAATTCAGGTTACAATCCGTCTATTTTAGTAAAATCGTCGTATTTTTGAATTTCCATCGAATAAAATCAACCATGTCAGTTCAAATCGGCGCAATTTCTGCAACTTTATCGAGCTTTTTAAGCCAACACGATTATTCACATATCGCAGTTATTGTGGACGAAAAGACACAAAAACATTGTTTACCTCTTATTCAATCCTTACTCCCGAAAAATTATACGAAAATCGTTATCAAATCAGGTGAAGAGAATAAAACACTTGCGACCTGTGAGAAAATTTGGCAGGCGATGACACGTGCCAACATGGATCGTCATGGATTAGTCATAAACCTGGGTGGTGGTGTAATTGGAGACATGGGTGGCTTTTGTGCATCAACGTATAAAAGAGGCATTGATTTTATTCAAATCCCTACTACCCTATTGGCACAAGTGGATGCAAGCGTAGGTGGAAAATTAGGCATCGATTTTCATGGCTTAAAGAATCACATTGGAGTATTCCAACTGCCTAAAACAGTTTTGATTGATCCATTTTTTATTCAGACACTTCCACATCGTCAAAAACTATCGGGCTTTGCGGAAATCATCAAGCATTGCTTAATTAGAGACGCTGCAAAATGGGAAACAATCGCAGCTTTGGATTTTGACCAAGTTGACCTAGCTGATTTAATCGCCCATTCTGTCGAAATCAAAAAAGCAGTTGTAGAAGAAGATCCGAAAGAAAAAGGCTTGCGAAAAATTTTAAATTTTGGACACACCTTAGGTCATGCGGTAGAAACCTACCTGTTGGGATTAGGCAAACGTGCCGTCTTGCATGGAGAAGCTATTGCTGTCGGTATGATTACAGAGGCCTATTTGGCATTTGAACGCAACTTATTGGAGGCAGAAGAATTAGAGGCCATCGAAGCTATGTTATTTGCTACCTACGGCCGTGTTCAAATTAAAGCAGATGAAATCCCAGCAATTATTCAATTAACATCCCAGGACAAGAAAAACAAAGGATCCGAAATTCGCTTTTCGCTGCTTACAGGGATTGGTGATTGTGGCTATGATATTCCCGTGACCAAGGCGGAGATGAAGAAAGCCTTGGAGTATTACATCGGGTAACTATTCGATTACTTGCGGAACTTTAAAATATTGCTCGTTGGTATCCGGCCCTAATGCGAGTGCTTTTTCACGCGTTAAATTCGAAATCGCTTTATCTTCTCGGAAATGATTTAAAGCTGAAGTCATGTGTGCCAAAGGGGCAACATGCTGCGTATCCACCACATTCAAAGCTTCCATCCAATCCAAAACCTTGTTGATGGAATCTTGCATTTCTCCCACCTTGGATTCTTTCAAATCCAAACGCGCTAGATGCGCAATTTTAACAACATCCTCTTTACTTACCTTCATCTTTCTTTGATCTTAATTTTTTATCCTCCGGCATTTCTTTATCCAAAAATGCGTTCAAGGCATCACGATCCAAATTTGTCGTGATTTGGCCCAATGAATCTATATTCATTTCAAATCCTGCTAAATCCGGATGCACTTTGGGAGCCTTAGGTTTCGGTTTTGCTTTCATTAGCTATTTTTTGGAAATGCTTGCAATGCCGCTGTTAATCGTTCTACCACTTGATCTTTTCCCCATAATTGCATGGAAATCATCAAATCTGGCCCTGCTCCATTGCCACTAAGGGCAACACGTAAAATTTGCATCACCTTACCCATTTTGATTCCTGCCGCTTCTAAACATTCGTGAATCGCATGTTTTATCTCGTCGGCTTGCCAAACGGCAACTTTAGGCAACGCATCTGCCAATAAGCGTAAACCTTTCTCAGCTTCTGCATTCCATTTATTTTGAATAACAGCCTCTTCATAATTCGAAGGCTTTTCGATAAATGCAGCCACCAACGTTGACAATTCCTGAGGAAAAGTAATTCGGTCTAAAAACAGAGAAACAAATGCCAAACCTTGTTCGGCAGGTAAATGTCCCAAATATTCTTTCGCTAATAATTCAGGTGCTTGTTGTTTCAAATATTGCTCATTAAACCATTTGGCTTTATTCACATCAAATTTGGCTCCTGCTTTGTTGATACGTTCCAATGAAAAGGCATCAACTAATTCCGTCAAGCTAAATAATTCTTGCTCCGTACCTGGATTCCAACCTAAAAAGGCTAAAAAATTCAAAGTCGCTTCAGGCAAATAGCCTTCTTGCTTAAATCCTTTGGAAACGGCACCCGTTTGCGGATCCGTCCATTCCATGGGGAATACAGGGAAACCGCCTAAATCCGCATCGCGCTTCGACAGTTTACCATTTCCTTCCGGCTTCAATAAAAGTGGTAGGTGCGCAAATTGAGGCGCGGTCCAACCGAATGCTTGGTATAATAAAATATGTAAAGGAGCCGATGGTAACCACTCTTCTCCTCGAATCACATGTGTAATTTCCATGATGTGATCATCCACTACATTCGCCAAATGATAAGTAGGCATGCCATCGGATTTCATCAAAACCTTATCATCGATACTCGACGTATGGACATGCACCCAGTCACGTACAGAATCTTGGAAACGAATTTCCCCTTTGGCAGGAACCTTTAAACGAATCACATACGGTGTATTCGCATCCAATAATGCTTGAACTTCTGCAGCAGGTAAAGCCAAAGAATTACGCAATTTAACGCGAGTTAACGCATTATATTGAAATGCAGAACCTTTACTTTCAAACATCGTCCGCATCGCATCCAATTCCTCGGATGTATCAAATGCATAATAGGCTTTTTCTTCGCGGATCAATTGATCAGCATAGGCTTTGTAAAGCTCTTTCCGCTCGCTTTGGCGGTAAGGAGCATGCGGTCCATCAGCACCCACACCTTCATCGGGACTTATGCCCAACCAAGCTAAGCTTTCTAAAATGTATTGTTCCGCACCGGGAACGAAACGAGTTTGGTCGGTATCTTCAATTCGAAGAATGAATGTACCGCCCATTTTGCGCGCGAAAAGGTAATTGTATAACGCGGTTCTAACCCCACCGATGTGCAATGGACCCGTAGGACTTGGGGCAAAACGAACGCGAACAGATGATGACATATATTATGATTTATAGGCAATACAAGCAATTTCAACACGCACGTCTTTCGGGAGTCTTGCAACTTCGACCGTTTCGCGTGCGGGAGGATTCTCGGGGAAATAAGCCCCATAGACTTGGTTAATTTTGGCAAAATTATCCATGTCTTTGACAAAGATGGAACATTTGACCACATCCGAATACGTGCAACCTGCCGCTTTTAGAATGTGTCCCATGTTTTTCATGACTTGGTCCGTTTCTTCCTCGATGCTCGCGCCAGACTCAAACACGCTTAAAGCGATTTGACCGGATACGAAAACCATGCCATTCACTTCGACCGCTTGCGAGTAAGGACCAATTGCCGCGGGTGCGTCAGGAGAAAAAATTATTTTTTTTGTCATACCTTTGAAATAAGAGATGCAAGTTACCAAAATTTGCCTGAATCTCGAATCAGGAAACTGCGGAATCGATTAATTCATGCGTAAAAAAATACACAAGGTTTGGTATAAAAATAAAGGAATCGGCTACATGCTTATTTCTTCTTTGTGTTTTGCATTGATGTCGGCACTTGCCAAATCCATGAGCGACCGATTCGGATCTGTGGAATTGGTGTTTTTTCGAAGTGCTGTGGGCCTCCCCTTTCTGCTAACAAGTTTGATTCGCAGGCCGGCAGTACAAAAAGGCGGAAAACTTTATTTCATTATTCTTCGGGGTTTGCTGGGAGCATTTACTTTGTATTGCTTGTTCTACACCTTGGAACATTTGGGACTTTCGTTAACTAATACTTACGGTCAAGCATTTCCATTGTTCATTGCAATCTTTAGCTTTTTCCTTATCCCAAATGAGCGTTTGACAGGCAAGCAGGTCTTGTTTTTGTTGGTCGGCTTTTTCGGAATATTACTAATCTTCCAACCGGAAGCTACAGGCCAATGGTTCAATCATGCGACAGGAATCATTTATGCAATGGGAACGGCGCTCGGTTACCTAGCGATTAAAGAGGCACAGAAATATTATGACTCTCGCTGGGTGGTTGTGTCCTTTATGGGTGCTGGCTTAATTGCATCGACCATCTCCTTATGCTTGGGTACATTTTTAGAAATGCCCAACAGTTTTTTTACGGGAGTTTGGGTGATGCCTACACCTTTTGAGTGGCTAAAAGCATTAGTTATGGGCTTACTGGCCCTGGGTGTTCAATACTTTACGACCCAGGCTTTATTGAATGAGAAAACTAGTATTGTAGGTGCTGTGGGAAATAGTGCCGTGGTGTTTTCGATTGCCATTGAAATTGCATTGGGTCATGGCTTTCCATCCTTTTTGATTTGCTTGGGGATGGTGATGGTGGTTTGGGGGAGTTATCGGGTGAGTAAGAAGTGAGGGAAGAGTTAAGAGCTAAGAGTGAAGAATTAAGCGTGTAGAATTAAGAGGTAAGAGGTGGAGAAAGCACAAGTATTTCAATCCATCAATCACAACAACTCTTCACTCTTAACTCTTAACTCTTAATTCTTAACTCATTAAAAAAAGCGAGCCCCAAGATTTCTCTCAGGGCTCAGCAATCAATATATTACAAAGTTCAAATTATGCCGTAGCAGAATTCATTACTTCCGTTTGCTTACGGATAGATTCTAAGTGAACCAATTTGAACATTTCCTCTACGAATTCAGGATACAAGCCTAAGCCTTTAGCTTGGTTTGCACGATCATTGTGTAATTGCTTCCAACGATCCAATTGCAAAACAGCAACGTTGTTATCACGCTTGTACTCACCTAATTTCTCAACAACCGCCATACGAGCAGCTAAAACTTCCATCAATTCACGATCGATGTTGTCAATCTTCTCACGAAGACCTGCTAATTCGTCAGAGAAGTCTGAACCGTAATTTGCATTACGAACTTCTAATTCGCGCAACATTTCACCTAATTTCTCAGGAGTAACTTGTTGAGAAGCATCTGACCATGCTGCATCTGGATCGCGGTGAGTCTCGATGATCATACCATCGTAGTTCAAATCCAAGATACGTTGAGACAATTCCATCAATAAAGCACGCTTTCCAGCCATGTGCGATGGATCACCGATAATCGGCATTTGAGGGAACAAACGCTTCAACTCAACCGCCATTGCCCACATCGGTGAGTTACGGTATTTCGTTTCTTGTGCGTTTGAGAAACCACGGTGAATAGCACCTAATTTCTTGATACCTGAACCTTGTAAACGCTCAAATGCACCTACCCATAAAGCCAAATCAGGATTAACCGGATTTTTAACCAATACAGGAACATCAACACCTTTCAATGCGTCAGCTAAATCTTGTACGTTGAATGGATTAACGGTAGTACGTGCACCAATCCACAATACATCAACACCATATTTCAAAGCCAATTCAATGTGCTCAGGCGTTGCAACTTCGATAGCCAATGGCAATCCCGTTTCTTTTTTCGCCTCAACCAACCACTTCAAAGCAGGTTCACCCATACCTTCAAAGCTTCCTGGACGTGTACGAGGTTTCCAAACTCCAGCACGCATAATGTGTGCATAACCTTCCGCCTTGATACGACGGGCAGTTTCTAATACTTGCTCCTCAGTTTCAGCTGAACATGGACCCGCAATAATCAACGGCTTTCCACCAGTCTGAATCCACTCTTGCATAGGTACAATGTCTAAATTGGCATTCATAATTTTCGGATTTACAAGGCTAACGCCCCAAACGTTTTGTTTATTTTATTTTATACTTCACCGATTCAACGGATTATTAATTCTCTTATATTTGCAAGCTATTTCAAAATCAATGAACAAAATCAACGCTTCAACCATACCTCACTTATCGTTCGAAGACACACAAATTGCCTTTGCATCTAAATCCAACTTTAAACTCAAAAAGGCCTATTGGATTTTTGCCTTAATGAACCAAAATTGGCTTGTAAAGTTAGGGACTTTTTTCATCAAATTGTTCCTTTTCCTCCATTTTCCCATTAAAAAACTGATAAAATCTACGATTTTCGAGCAATTTTGTGGTGGAGAAACGATTCAAGAATGCAAACAGACGATTGACCAATTACAATTAGGAAAGATTGGAACGATTCTTGACTACTCAGTTGAGGGAGAAGAAAATGAAAAATCCTTTCAAACAACCAAGCAAGAAATCTTAAAAACGATTCAAAAAGCACATGAGAATCAAGCCATTCCATTTGCCGTTTTTAAAATGACGGGCATTTTCCAAGCAGAACTTTTGGAAGAATTCCAAACCGAATCAGGCTTAGCAGAAGAAAACGAAGCTGCATTCCAACACAGCAAAGAAATACTAATAGAGATTTGCCAAAAGGCATATGATTTAAAGGTTCGCCTTTTTATCGATGCAGAAGAAAGTTGGATGCAAGGAACCATTGATACATTGACATATGAGATGATGGAAAGGTTTAACCAATCACAAGCTATCATTTTCAATACATTTCAAATGTATCGCGTGGATATGTTAGAAAATTTGACAAATGCCATTGCAGCAGCTAAAAACAAAAACTATTTCTTGGGTGTAAAATTGGTTCGTGGAGCGTATTTGGAAAAAGAACGCCAGCGAGCACATGAAGATGAATATTCTGAACCGCTTCACAAAGACAAGGCACATACTGACCAAGATTTCAATTTAGGAATGTTGGCCTGCCTGAATAACATCGACCGAGTACATTTTTGTATCGGAACACATAACGAATATAGTTGCCAATTACTTGCTGAAGAAATGGCGAAGCAGCAAATTCCACACAATCACCCGAATATTTACTTCGCGCAATTATTAGGCATGTCGGACAATATCAGTTACAATCTCGCGGCATCAGGATATAATGTAGCCAAATACGTTCCTTATGGTCCCGTTGAATCCGTAATGCCTTATTTATTCCGTAGGGCAGAGGAAAACAGTTCTATTGCTGGACAAACTTCACGAGAATACACGTTATTGCAAAATGAAGTTAAACGTAGAAAAAACGCCTAATGAAATCCAATTATCGCTATTTCCTTCTTAGTTTATTGATTATCCTCTTAGATCAAGGAATCAAATTGGCCGTACACAATTTTATGGATCCCGGTTATTATGGGCAAATTGAAGTCATTAGTCCATACGTCAAATTGCATTATACCTTAAACCCTGGGATGGCATTTGGTATTCAATTAGGCTCTGATTACGGCAAATTAATCTTAACAAGTTTTCGTATTTTGGCGATGTTCGGCATCGGATACTTGTTGTATACCTTGACGGTTAAAAATTCAAAAACCTTGTTATTAGTTTGCACGTCCCTCATTCTAGGAGGAGCGATTGGAAATCTAATCGACTCGGTTTTTTATGGCGTATTTTTGAATAATGCACCACAAGGAGCTCCGATGCAATGGTTTCACGGCCAAGTGATCGATATGTTTTTCTTTGATTTTTGGGAAGGAATTCTACCCACTTGGATTCCCGTTTGGGGAGGGAGCTATTATTCAACTCCCATATTTAATTTTGCAGATGCTGCTATTTTTTGTGGCGTTGTGACGATCTTGTTCTTTCAGAATTACTTATTTAAGGAAGAAAACGAATAAAGCTATATGATGGGGCAATATTTCATCTTTTTCTTATTGGCCCTACTCGCTGAAATCGTTGGTACAATCAGCGGTTTCGGTTCATCTATTTTGTTTGTCCCACTTGCTTCGCTTGTCTTGGATTTCAAAATTGTCCTTGGAATTACAGCCGTATTTCATGTATTCAGCAATTTGTCCAAGATTTATTTTTTCCAAACAGGCATCGACAAAAAGATAGCCCTTAAATTGGGCATTCCAGCCGTTTTATTTGTCACATTTGGTGCATGGCTAACAAATTATATTCCTCAGAAAGAAATTGAAATGGGGATGAATATAATCATTTTCATCTTAGCGCTCTACCTCATGACAGGGCATCACAAAGGGCTGAAGGAAACGAATACCAACCTTTATTTAGGGGGAACAATTTCTGGATTTCTGGCAGGTTTAATAGGCACGGGAGGAGCAATTCGAGGAATTACTTTGGCAGCTTTCAATTTGGAGAAAGATGCTTTCATTGCTACCTCAGCGATTATTGATATGGGCGTGGATTTGAGTCGGGCAGGTGTTTACATCGCCAGCGGATATTTCCATCAAGAACACATTGTTTTGATTCCTTTTCTCATCGTAATATCGATCGCAGGTTCCTACTTGGGCAAAAGAATTTTACAATACATTCCTGAAAAGACCTTTCAATATATTGTGTTGGGGGTTATTCTGTTGACATCGTTGTTGCAGGCAGTTAAGTATTTTTTTTTGAAATAAGAGGTAAGAGTGAAGAGGTAAGAGTATCAAGTACATTAGGCTAGATAATAAAACCCAACAGCTAACTTAACCCTAGGCTTTAGCCTAGGGATCCCCAGACTAAAGTCTGGGGCTAGTAATTAATCTCGAAATTCCTTTTTAACGCAACCAAGCACCATCAAAAAAAAGCCCCGATTTTCATCGAGGCTTTCTTCAAAATAATCAGCTAACTTATTTCTTTGCTGGAGCAGCTGGTGCTGCAGCAGGAGCCGCTGGCTTAGGCGTAATGCCCATTTTCTTTAATACCAAGTCAGACATGTTAGCATCTGCTGGGTAGTGCAACAAGATTGGAGCTGTTCCCATTCCTGCATCGTAGTTGAATACATACGTATAAGCATTTTCAGCTGCTACTGCGTGCATATTTTCTTCTACTTTCTTCAACAAAGGTTGTAACAATTGAGCTTGTTTCTTTTGCAATGAAGATTGAGAATTTTGTTGGAACTCTTGAATCGAAGTTTGTAAATTTTGCAATTCTTTTTCCTTGTCTTGCTTGATGATATCAGCTGTCTTAGGATCTGCATTTAATTTCTCAAACGCCGCTAATTTATCTTGAAAATCCTTCACTTTTCCTTGATAAAGCGTCTCATATTGCTTTTGCGTATTTTTCAAATCTTCCTCCACTTGCTTAGCTTCTGGCATTTGGCTTAAGATGTAATCCGCATTAATAAATCCAATTTTAACTTGTGCTTTCGCTGGTAAAATAGCCATTCCGAACACAAGGCTCATAGCTAAGAATAGTTTGTTTTTCATAAAAGTTTAATCTAGTTGTTTTTGTTTTATATTCTTAATCACTCTACTATTTCTTCAAATTAGGATCTAGTTCCAAACCTAGTTCCTCCAACACATAATCCGAATAATCATGAATCGGATTTGTATAGATCAATGCTAAGCCATCATTTGCCTTATCAAACACAAAATCCAAACGCTTTTGGCGCACAACACGCTCCAATGCTTTCGAGATTTCATCCAATATGGGCTTCATGGCATTTTGCTTGGCCTTAAATAACTCACCCTCCTCACCAAATACCTTTTCCTGGTAAGCCTTAGCTTCTTGATCTTTCACCTTAATGGTGGCCAAACGTTGTTGACGTAACTCATCAGTCAACAATAATTCCTCCAAATGAAATTCTTTTTCCAGTTGAGCAACTGCCTCCTGTTTGTCGGCAACTTCCTTTAACCAGGTTTTAGTTTTCTCATTCAAGACCGTTTGAACTTTTTGAAATTCAGGCATTTTGGACGTAATAAACTCCGTATCAATGTAGCCAAATTTCTGCGCATAGGTCCGTTGTCCCATGCACATGATTCCCAAAATTAAGAAAAAAATTGACTTTTTCATTGTTAATACTGCTTAGCGAATTTGCTGTCCAATCGAGAACGTAAATGCTTGTCGGCCAAAATCCGAATCTCCCGGACGTGGCTTATCAAACGCAAAACCATAATCAATACCAATCATACCAAATGCCGGCATAAAAATACGTGCCCCAAATCCAGCTGATTTATACAGATTAAACGGATTATAATCCGTCAACGAAGCAAAGTTATTTCCACCCTCCGCAAAGCCCAACACGAAGATTGTCGCTGAAGGATTCAACGAAACAGGATAACGCGCTTCCATCACAAACTTATTGTAAGCTACCCCACCATTTCCATAAGATCCCGATGGTCCGATCACACGATCTTTATAACCACGCAAACCTACGATATCCCGGTTGAAAGAGAAACCTTGAACCATTCCGGATCCACCCAAATCAAAACGCTCAAAGCGGGTTGTAGGGGCACCTCCATAAGATCCCAAGAATCCTAAGTGAGCACGTGTATGTAAGATCAACTTACCTAGCAAAGGCGTAAACCAACTCGCATCAAACATCCATTTGTGGTATTCAATCAAACTGCCATCTTTGTTTCCTCCCATCAATGAGTAAGGTGGTGTAATCGATGCATTCAATGAGAAACTTGAACCCATACGTGGGAACGTCGGATTATCGATACTATTACGAGAGAAGTTCGTCATCAAGGTAATCGAAGTTGATTTACCTTGTGGGTAAGCCCACGTATAATAACGATCTACATCATACTGCGAGAATGATAAGGAATTACTTAATGAGAAATAATCATCCGGCCATTTCAAACGCTTTCCTAAACTGAAGGTCACTGAATTCACGTTAAAGTGCGCATCCAATAGAGAATCGGGAACAGAATAAGCACTCATCCCATATCCACCGTAACCGCCATATCCACCATAGCCACCATAGCCTCCGCCGTAACCACCATAGCCACTGCCATAGCCACCCAAGCCACTTCCATAACCTCCACCGTAACCTGTCGTTCTAAATTGATACGGATAAGAAACACTTCGGTTCAATGAAATTGAGAATGAATTTGGCTTCTTCCCTCCTAACCAAGGCTCCGTAAATGTCAAACTATAATTTTGATAGGCAGCACCATTCGCTTGAAAACGAACGGATAACTTTTGGCCATCACCCGCAGGCAAAGGACGCCAAGCCGACAAATTCGTCAGATTCTTCGCAGAAAAGTTATTGAACACGACTCCTAAAGTACCTACAAAACCGATGTAACCACCCCAACCGCCTGAAAGCTCAATTTGATCGGATGGCTTCTCTTCTACATTGTATTCAATGTCCACGGTTCCATCTGGACGTGGCTGCGGATTTGGTGTAATTTTTTCTGGGTTAAAATAACCGATGGTTGATAACTCACGTACGGTACGGATAATCGCCGACTTGTTGAATTTCTGTCCCGGTAACGTACGAATCTCTCGCATAACGACATGATCAGAAGTCTTTGTATTTCCATTCAAGATAACCTTGTTGATCGTCGCTTGCTTACCTTCACTGATACGAATCGTTAAATCAATCGAATCCCCTTCGATAGCCGACTCAACAGGCTCCGCATTGTAATATAAATACCCATTATCCATGTACACAGAACTCAAGTCATCCCCCGGATTTCCTTGCATTTTCTTGTCCAATTCTTCTGTGTTATACACATCCCCTTTTTTGACACCTAATACCATGTGCAAAACAGAATCCGGATAGATGTAATTTCCTTCAAAATTGATGTTGCGGTAATAATACTTTTTCCCTTGGACTAGTTTGATGTATAAGTCTACCGACTTTTGATCTACTTTTCCAATGGAATCGGATTTGATTTGAAAGTCACGGAAGCCTAATTTATTCATGGCTTCAAGCAACTTTGTTTTATCCTCATCCCACTTCTTTGGTACGAATTTGGAAGGCTTAAAAATACGACCGAAACGAACTTGCTTCGTGTTTTTGATTTTACGAAGGATCAAGCCACGTGATTTTTCATCAATTCCGTCTAGAATGATTTTATGCACCTTTACCTTCTCTCCCTTGTCTACATTAACAATTAAAGTCGCATTGTTACCACGCAAAGTATCTACTCGAATCGTTGATTTTGTCTTAACATTTAAGCGACCTTTTTCTTGGTAATACTTACGGATTGCTAATTCAAGATTCTTCTTTAATGTTTCAGTGATAATTTTTCCTTTGTAGGTTTTTACCTTTTCACTTAAACTTTCTTGCTCCCCTTTACGAATTCCCACATAATTGATGGCATATAATCGAGGACGTTCCTTCAAAGCTATTTGAAGCCAAATTTTGTCCCCTTCTACTTTGGATGCAAAAATCTCAACCTCTTCTAAGATACCTTGATCCATAATCTTACGAATCGCTGTAGCAACTGCATCTCCTGGAACTTTGATTTTATCGCCTTTTTGCAAACCGGAAATATTAATCATGGAGGCACCATCATAAAACTGAGAACCCGTCACCTCAATCTCTGCAATTTCATACTCTTTAGGATCTGCCCACGAGAAAGTCGAAGTAGCAGCCGAAGAAGGCGCGAACCGACGGCCACCTAAAACCTGCGCTTGCGCAGTTTGAGTGATGAAAAGAACCAAGCCCACCAATACTAGCTGCCAAGAACGAAACCCTTTTGATTCTTTACGAAAATTCATGCAAATGTCTTTTTTCATTACTAGGGCCTAGCCCTCACGTTTAACTTGTTCACTTGTTTTACCAAACCGACGCTCTCGCATCTGAAAATCAACGATTGCTTGATGCAAATTGACTTTTCTAAAATCGGGCCAAAACAACTCTTCAAAAATATACAACTCCGCATAGGCTAATTGCCACAGCATAAAATTACTAATTCGGTGATCTCCACCCGTACGAATCATCAGATCAGGATCCGGCATTCCAGCCGTAGACAAATGCGCATTGATTACATTCGCATCCACATCTAATGCCGCTATTTCACCAGCAGCAACCTTTTGTGCAATCTTTTGCGTTGCTTGCGTTAAGTCCCATTTCCCAGAATACGACAAGGCCAAAACGAGTGTTAAACCCTTATTGGCAGCCGTTTGATCCATCGCAGATTGCAATTCTTTCTGCGAACTTTTAGGTAATGAAGCCAAATCACCAATCGCTTTTAGACGGATCTGATTCTTCATCATTCCTGGCAATTCGTCATGAATAGCACTTACCAAAAGACTCATCAAAGCCTTCACTTCTGCCGCAGGACGATTCCAATTTTCCGTAGAAAATGCATACAAAGTCAAATACTTAATACCCAATTCACCGCACCCCTCTATCGTCTCCCGAACAGCCGCAATGGCATGTCGGTGACCGAAAATGCGATCTTTAAACCCCTGCTGTTTCGCCCATCGCCCATTACCATCCATGATAACGGCAACGTGCGCCGGCAGATTGTTTACATCAATAGAATCTTTTACGTTTTGACTCACAACTACATTCATACAACATACAAGAGGCAAAGATAGCTAATCCCTCCCCTTATTCAAAACATTAATCCCGAGGGCAATAAACGGAAATCAACGAATACGTGATTGATACCGAACTTTGTAAATATTGATCTGTTTTATTCAGCGTAAAAATCTGAGGCTGTTCGCCCCATGCTGCTTGACCATCTAGGATGTTCGACAAGGATTTACTCGTTCCAAATTCCCATTGCAATCCTAATCGATTGTTTATTTGGGCCTTTATCCCTACACCAAATGGGATTGCCCAAGTAAAGTAGGTTTTAGGGGAAGGAATATTTCCTTCAGGACTTACAAACAAGGTTCCCAGCCCACCATAAATAAAGGGTGTCCAATTTCGCACATTTCGATTCGCTTGATAATCTTTGAAATTGTAATCCACTAGACCCGAAAATTCAATTAATGGACTTGAAAAACTATTTGTCGAATAAGAAATACTAGGCAATCCAAAATTCGCACCATCACCCGAAATACCCGTAAAAGTCAATTTTGCCCGATAGGCAATCGCCTGATTAGGCTGATAACGTAATTGGAAGTTTACCCCCGTAGAGGCAGTTTTCAACTGTGATAAATGAGGAATCAAATGCCAATCTGATAAATCTCCCTTGTACAAGGTAGCACCCGCCCCTGCGGACATGGTCCAGCGCTGGGCAAATGCCGCATGGCTTAGCACCATAAACACGAAAAAACCAATAATTTTTCTCATTGAATGGGCAAAGGAGGGCAATCAATTTTATTTCGCAAATGATAAATAATACGCACTTGCGTGGTAAAATATTGATCTGGACCTGTTGAGATTTTAGGCGCTGAAACCGACGCAGGAACCGGAATACGATTCACTAATGTATTCGCCGCATAAGGTTCTCCTGAACGATCTGTGTACAACATGGATCCGCCAACAGAAACAGGAAGTACAGTATTTCGATTATCCGTAACATCATCCAAATAATCCGTCAAAGCGACGCGATATCCAAAGTCAAAGCCAAAATCCAAAGCATCATTTATCTTATATCGGAATCCAACCCCAAATGGAATTGAAACACCCATCAGCGAATAATCAACACCTTCGTTTTTGTAATCCAATAAACTTCCATTGCTTTCCGACAACCAAGGACCTTGAACCGGATTTCCTGCTGCGTTTGCCGTTGCTTGCTTACGCGCATCTGGCGAATGTAAAAAACCACTCACTCCTAAATATACATAGGGCGAAACCACATTTCGCTTTTTTAAATTCTCTGGATTACCACCAATCTCATACATCCCCACTAAGGACATTTCTTTGATATCATTTCTAAAATGTAGATTGCGCCTAAAATTTGCATCCCAGTCTCCTACGGGCGAAAAATAACTATCATCCCCAGCGATTCTAATGTAATTCAATCCAAGATTAGCGCTAAAATTAGAAGACAAATGCCGAGTAAAATTTACCCCTACATTCCAACGAGTCGTTTGAGCCCCCACCGTAAATAACCCTGCGACTGGTACCAAATCCCCAATGTAATGCGACGAACCTGCCCCAAAAGAAATGGATGTATGCTTTTTGAAAACAGGGAAAGGCGACTTCTTCTTGCCTTTTTGGCCTAAAAACCACATTTGTGCATTTAAGTCTGTGTGAAACAGACCGACCAAAAAGCAGATAAGAACGGCGAATCGAAACATAGAATATAATTTACGTTTTAGCATCAACGAAAATTCGAAATGTTTGTTGTGCGAAATTCAAGTCTCGAAGATAACAATTTATCTATTGAATCACCAATTGGCGAGTCATTCGTGCTCCTCTACTCGTACTTAAACTGACCAAATATTGACCCGATGCATAGCCTTGCAAGTCAAAATTTACGGAATATGACCCCACTTTGCGCAAGCCTGTATCGATTAATTTCAGTTGGCGTCCTTGCAAATCATACAATGCCAACGAAACGGTCGCCTCCTCAAATATTCCATATTGCAATAAGGTATAGCCGCTCGCCGGATTTGGCCATGGAGTAATTAATTCCATCGTAATAGCCTCTGGAAGTGCGTCAGGCGAATTCTTGAAAATAGGTAATCGTTCAAAGGTCGAATTGAAAATCTGCTGCGAACGAACATTGTCCAGACCTAAATGGTCCCGCAACACCGTGCTGTACACTTGTCGGTAATCATAATTAAACTTCAAATCCCCATTGCTATCCAATGCCTTCAAATTCGGATTTGCCCCAATCAAACCTCCGCGAACTGTTTTCCCAATAAATAACATGGGTGCTGCAGTACCGTGATCTGTTCCGGCAGTTCCGTTTTGATTCACTCGCCGACCGAATTCCGAGAAGGTCATGATGTTAATTCGATCCGCTAAATTTTGATTCGTCATGTCCACCTGAAACGTTGAAACCGCTTCAGAAATCGTTTTCCACAAATTAGCGTGTTGGGTCAATTGGTTCGCATGGGTATCAAATCCTCCGATGTTTAACAGATAGACGGGCGTCTCCAATCCTCCGGAAATCAATTTGGATACGATACCAAACTGTCTACCCAAATTTGATGTTGGATATGTAATGGTATTCTTCCCCTTCGTGGCACCATCCCGGATAACTCCAGCATATTGAACCGAGGCAGCTGCAATTTGCTTTAAAAAACCTAGTTCATCCCCGGCTAAGGTAGCAGGTGGTATGTCGGAGTCGGATGGCGTACCACTCACCAACTGGTAAAATAAATTGGGATCTTCGAAAACGGTACTAAATCCACCTTGATCGGACTGAAATAGCAATGATTCTACTGAACCCAATTGCACCGCCATGGGATGTTTGGCTAGCGAAATTGGAAATTCAGGATAGCGCGTTTTTAAAAAACGACCAGCCCAACCTTCCTCTATTACCGTGGAAGCATCAGATCCTGTATTCCAAATATCCGTCGCACGAAAGTGTGAACGATTCGGATTGGGGTAACCAATGTTTTGGGCGATACTCATTTGCCCTTGATCGTATAATTTCTTTAAACCAACCGCGGATGGATGCAAATACATGCCTTGATCTAATTTCAAGGCATCTGCTTTTTTTATGGCAATATTCGGTCTAGCCGAAAAATACAAGTCATCTTCCGCTGGAATTACCGTATTTAAGCCATCATTTCCTCCAGCCAACTGGATAATAATTAATATTTTACCAGGTTCTACATTCGCCATGTGCGCCGCAGGAATTTGACCAAAAGCCTTTCCTGTCACCGTCCCTAAACCAAATCCAACCCCTCCAGAAAGAACGGCCATCTGCTGTAAAAACACTTTCCGATTTATCTGCTTTTTCATGTCCTAAGAGAGTTGGTATTCTGGTAAACGCATAATTGCTTTCAGCAAACGAATAATGCGCGCATCTGCCTGGGGAGTATAAGTTGACCAGTTGGCAGCAATAGTTCCATCCAATAACGTATTCAACAAAAACTGTCGTTTCGTTTCCGAGATCGGGAATAAAACTAAAGATTCAATGACATCGTCTACAAACAAGGATGCCTTTTCACTATTCGCAAAAGTGCGTGCAAAGGCAACCGCATCTAATTTTCCAGTGACCGCTGTTCCATTAAAACGCTTTCCAGTTAATAAGGAATCCGTAAATCCACCCCGATACGAATAGGTTGTGGAACTAATCCAATCGCGCTGTCCGGGCCATCCCGCAACATTAGGAGGCTGAAATAATTGCATTTGCAAGATTTTGGCCATGTCATATAAATTGACCAAATCTGGCAATTTCACCTGAAGTGCTTTCAAAGAACCCACCATTAATTCTTGGGGATCTTTGATGTGACTCGCACGAAATGTCGTTTGGTAAAAATGATCTGACAAAAACATGAAACGCAATAAAGGTTTCATTTCGTAATTATTCGTCCGCAGCACTGTGGCCATTTGAGCAACAAAAGCCTCGTCTGGTTTATAGTAAATGAATGCTTTGTAGAGTTTCCGACAAATAAATTCGGCACAGGCCTTTTGTTCGAAAATCAAATCAATTAATGTATCAACTTTAAAAGCAGCTGTTTTCCCGAAAATGGTTAAGGACGTTTCTTTGTACCAACGGGTTGAATCAAACACGGATGTTAGGCCTTTGACTTGCCAACCCGATAACACTTTGGCGGCTTGTTTGATATCATTTTCTGTGTAATTCCCGATCCCGAGTGTAAACAATTCCATCACCTCACGGGCATAATTTTCGTTGGGGCCTGTTCCCCGACTGTTATTCCCGTCCAAATAAATTAGCATCGTAGGATCAATGCTGACTTCTTTGACCATTTGTTTAAAGTTGCCAAAAGCAAACTTGCGAAACAATTGATTTTGCTGGTACATGTATTGCGGATAATTCACTTTATCCCGTTCACAGGAAAAGTGGTTATGCCAAAACAAAACCATTTTCTCACGAAAATTCAAGCCTTCCGAAAACATGCGGTTATACCACCAATAGGTTAATTCGCGATACCACGTTCCCGCATCGCCCGAATCTTGTTGGGATTGCGCAGGAACAGTATTCACCCAGGCATTCGGAGGGGCGGGCAAGGCTGCATCGGCTAATAAAGCACGATCCACGAGATCTTCGAGTGAACCATAGCCCATGGCTTGCTGAAATTGTTCTTTGGAGAAACCAAAGAGCGTACGGGCCAACAAATGTTTAGCATTCGGTGAGGTAAGCGCGGGCATTAATATAGTAGAATTTTGCCCTAAGGTAATTTGAAATACCCGATTATCAAAAAACTGATATTATTTATTCTTTAAATCGAATTTCAAGCGTAGTGTCAGGTTTGGAATAGCGCTTAACAAGTACTTTCAAACTACCTGATTCCTTTTTAATTCGCTGAGGAACAGCCACTTGTTCGAAGAACAACGAATCAGCCTGATATAAATCCAATTTCTTTCGTTTACCTTCCTTTTCAACAACAACGAGCAGATAATGAATCTCACTTCGATCACTAGCATCCGCATACTTTTTACGCAAAACCCCATCGATTTCCATGTCGCGCACTTCAGATTCGGAATCGTATACCTTCTCTGCCCATAATTGCGGTAGGAACAATTGGCCTAACATCCCCAAACCCACCAATAAAAAGAGGTATGTTGAGAAATTCTTCGACCCGCCTTGTCCCGAAGAGCCACTGATCATATCGCCGAAAAGCGGCATCTTCAGTTTTTTCCGGGGTGCCCGACGAGGAGGAATTGGAATATCAGCCATAAGAATTCAAAATTGAGCTACAAAACAAATGAATTTCGAATTCAAATCCGTAAAATTTTTGGATTAATTGTCGGAACATAGCAAGGATAAAAATTCAAATTGGTAAATTGCAAATTAAATTATCACCAAGCCTAGGTAGGCCCTATATTACCATGTTTTCAATACTAAGCAAAAGCGTTACAAAAATATTTGGCACGAAGTCGGAGCGTGACATCAAAGCAATCATGCCGATTGTGGAAAAGATCAAGGAAGAATATGCTCGTTTGCATGAGATTTCGGATGATGCACTTCGTGGAAAGTCTTACGAATTCAAGCAACGCATTCAGGAGTTCCTAGCGGATATCGATGCACAAATTGTCGCTTTGCGCGAACAAGGAAATGCGACAGAGGATATCGATGAGAAGGAGACTTTCTTTCTTCAAATCGATAAATTAAACGAGGATCGTAACAAACAATTGGAAGTTGTTCTGATGGAAATTCTTCCTGAGGCATTTGCTGTTGTGAAAGAGACCGCTCGTCGTTTGACAGAAAACAAGAAATTAGTCGTAACAGCTACGGTTGAAGATAAATTCATCGCTGCTAAAAAGGCGAATGTCGTGATTGAAGGTGACAAAGCGATTTGGCATAATCAATGGTTAGCCGCTGGAAACCAGATTACTTGGGACATGATCCACTACGACGTGCAGTTGATTGGTGGTATCGTTTTACATCAAGGAAAGATTTCTGAAATGGGTACAGGTGAAGGGAAAACCTTGGTTTCTACCTTGCCTACCTATCTAAATGCCTTAGCCGGACGTGGTGTACACTTGGTAACTGTGAATGATTACCTCGCGAAACGTGACTCCGAATGGAATGCGCCTTTATTCGAATTCCATGGCTTGAAGGTGGATTGCATCGACAAGCATGAGCCGAATACAGATGAGCGTCGCCAAGCCTATTTGGCAGATATTACCTACGGAACGAATAATGAATTTGGTTTTGATTATTTGCGTGACAACATGGCACGCAGTTTGGAAGATCAGGTTCAACGTCCGCATCATTTTGCGATGGTGGATGAGGTTGACTCCGTGTTAATCGATGATGCACGTACGCCATTAATTATCTCAGGTCCTATTCCAAAAGGAGATGAGCAGGAGTTTGAAGCATTCCAACCTCGTGTAAATAAATTGGTTGAAGCTCAAAAACAGATCGTTCAAAACTTCTTGGTTGAGGCCAAAAAAGAAATTGCAGCTGGCAATAAAAAAGAAGGTGGTCTTGCCTTATTCCGCGCTTATCGCGGTTTGCCGAAGTCGAAACCTTTGATTAAATTCTTGTCGGAAAGCGGCATGAAGCAATTGATGCATGAAACGGAATCGATTTATTTGGCAGAGAACCAAAAATTGATGCCTCAAGCAGATGAGCCGTTATTGTTCACGATTGAAGAAAAGAATAATCAAGTAGAATTGACCGAGCAAGGATTGGCATTCATGAGTGGAAACACTGAGAATCCCGACTTTTTCGTTTTGCCTCACTTGTCGATCGATTTAAATAAAATCGAAAAGAATAAAGATTTGTCGGACGCAGAGCGTTTGGCAAAAAAAGAACAATTGATCAGCGAATACAACGAGAAGGCATCACGCATTCACACGGTTAATCAGTTGTTGAAGGCCTATACCCTATTCGAAAAAGATACCGAATACATCTTAGTTGAAGGTAAGGTTAAGATTGTCGATGAGCAAACAGGTCGTGTGATGGAAGGCCGCCGGTATTCCGACGGATTACACCAGGCGATTGAGGCCAAAGAAGGTGTGAACGTGGAAGATGCGTCACAAACCTATGCGACGATTACCTTGCAAAATTACTTCCGTATGTACCACAAATTAGGCGGTATGACGGGAACGGCGGAAACGGAAGCGGGTGAATTCTGGACAATTTACAAATTGGATGTGGTTTCGATTCCTACGAATCGTACGATCCAACGTAAAGACCATGAGGATAAAGTTTACCGTACGGTACGTGAAAAATACAATGCCGTAGCGGAGGAAATTCAAGAATTGGTTGCTGCTGGCCGACCGGTATTGGTGGGTACGACTTCGGTAGAAAACTCAGAATTATTGAGTCGATTATTGAATATCCGAAAGATTCAACACAATGTCTTGAATGCCAAACAACATGCTAGAGAGGCGGAGATTGTTGCAGAAGCGGGACAATCAGGTAAGGTTACGATTGCGACCAACATGGCTGGTCGTGGAACAGATATTAAGTTGAGTCCGGAGTCGAAGGCTGCGGGTGGTTTGGCGATTATCGGTACAGAGCGCCATGAATCTCGTCGGGTTGACCGCCAATTGCGTGGTCGGGCGGGACGTCAAGGAGACGTGGGCTCATCTCAATTCTTTGTGTCATTGGAGGATAATTTAATGCGTTTATTCGGTTCAGATCGTATTGCGAAAGTGATGGATCGTTTGGGCATGGATGAAGGCGAAGTGATTCAACATTCCATGATCACGAACTCGATTGAGCGTGCGCAGAAGAAAGTAGAGGAGAATAACTTTGGTATACGTAAGCGTTTATTAGAATACGATGACGTAATGAATTACCAACGGAATGCGATTTATAAGCGTCGCCAAAATGCATTATTAGGTGAGCGTTTATCGTTGGACATCATCAATATCTTGTTCGATGTATGCCAAGATATCACGACAAGCTATTCAAATTATGAGGAGCTTGAACTAAAAGTGATTGAATTATTAGGCATGGAGCCACCGTTCTCGGCGGAAGAGTTTAATCGTTTGGCGATAGATAAACGCACGGAACAATTGTTCTTAGCGGCAGAAATGCATTACAAATCGAAGAATGAAATCATTGCACAGCAAGTAATTCAGGTTGCGGAAGAGGCGAAGCGTCAAGGATTCTCGGGTATTCAGGTGCCTATTTCGAATGGTCACATGGTGACAGGAGTGGTGGTAGATGCCGACAAAACGTTGGCGACACAAGGAAAAGAAGTAATCTCTGAGATGGAGAAATTCATCACGTTGACTTTGATTGACCAGGAGTGGAAGGAGCATTTGCGTGAGATGGATGATTTGAAGCAATCCGTTCAAAATGCGGTGTTTGAGCAGAAAGACCCTTTATTGATTTATAAGTTTGAGGCGGTGGATTTATTCCAACGATTTGTGGCACGAGTAAATTCAGATACGATTAGCTTCGTGATCAAAGCGGAAATTCCTGCGGCACAATCGACGAATCAAACGGCACTCAAAGCACCGAAAGAGAAGGCACCTAAATTGCAAATGAGCAAAGATGAGGCGTTATCTTCTTTATTAGGCGGATTAGCTGGCGCACAAGAAGAGCCAGGCTACCATGATCCATCAGCAGGCCAAGCGGAGCGCGTAGCACCTCGTCAAGCCATCAAAATTGCGGATCGCAACCAACGTGTAACGGTGCAATACCAAGATGGAAGCATCAAAGAAAATGTAAAGTACAAGGCGGTGGAAGCGGATGTGGAGAGTGGGAAAGCGGTGGTGGTGGAATAGACGTTGGACGTTAGACGTTAGACATTGGACTTTAGACGTTGGACTTTAGACGTTAGACGATGGAAGCATTTGTGTAGAGACGAGATACTTCGCGTCTTCTAGACTTTGGACATTAGACATTAGACGTTGGACGATGGAGCATATTAATTAAGACGCGAAGAAATTCGCGTCTTTTTAATTTATGTCAATCAATTTGATTGCTCAGGTAATTAATCAAGGCGTTTAACATTTTACCAATTTGATTTAATTGGCCCATTAATTCTACTTGTTTCTCTGCATCAATATATTTCAAGTGAATAGCAAGAATTAGCATCGATTTCAGTTCACCTGTTGAGCCCAAGGCAATCGTTAAAAAGCGTTTAAAATCACGATCTGATTTTCGATAAAATCCTTCAGTAATATTATTAGAAATGGAAACTGCAGCACGTTGAATTTGATTTCGAAAGCCGAAATCGTTCAATGAATTAAAATGCAAATAAATTACATTCGCAACAGAAATGGCTTGCTGCCAAACGAGCAAATCCTCAACTTTTCTTTCTTTTTTCTTCATGAACAAAGAAAGAATGAATTCAAGTAATCATGAGTATTAAAATTGATAAAGATTCCATTTTATCAAATTGGTGATAATATTGGTCGTGAAGTATCGCATCCATAAACAAATAATTCCAACGACCAACGTCTAATGTCTAACGTCTAATAGACTACAATATCATCCGCATTCGCCACCTCCTTACTTTCCGCAGCAATAACAAGCTCTGATTTGGAATAGCGCGCGCGCGCAACGGCGATGGGATTGTGTTGTGGGTCCAGCATTTCGACCACCTCGCCTTTTTCGAAATCGCCGAAGTATTCTAGAACTCCAACGGATAAAAGACTCTTCCGGGTTTGGATAGCTTTGACAGCTCCTTTATCTAAAACGATTCTACCGGTAATGACGCTACCGGAAGCCAACCATTTTTGTCGGGCAGAAAGTGTTGCCGATTGCGGCTCAAAAACTGTTCCGATATTTTCATGCAAAGCGTCTATGATCCCATTCGCCTGATCTAATCCAAAAATCACAACTTTGATTCCCATTCGAGTAGCCAAACGCGTGAAGGTCAATTTGGAAATCATACCGCCCAAACCGGTGCTAGATGTATCCGTATTCACCACATCCAAAATAGATGCATTGATCTCCGCAACGTGGCGAATGATTTGACCTTGTTCGTCAAGCAAGCCACCTACTGAGGTAGAAATCAATAATTTTTCAGCTCCAAAACCGGTAGCGATTAAGGTCGCCAATTCATCATTATCCGAAAACTTTAATTCCACATTACTCACCACGTCATTTTCATTCGCAATCGGAATGATGTCATTTCGCCAAAGCTCTTGATAGGTTTCCTTCAATTGCAGGAAAGATTCCCGTTTGGAAAAATGATGACGCTCGCAAAGACTCTGGGCGATGGAGATACCGTATTTTTGGAAATAATGATTGTATTTTGCAATTAATAAGGGATTCCCTACCGCGGCGGCAGCCTTACGCTCCGACAAGGTACCTTTGTAATGTTTCAAGGAAGCCTTACCGGCTGCCACGGCACCACTGGATACTAATACAATAGAATATTCCCCTTGAAGGCTTGCTACCTGTGCCGCAATTTTCTCGAGCGTCTGCTCATTCACCTCCCCATTGGCATGGGTAATGGAAGAAGAACCAAACTTAATAACGAGAATCGGTTTTGACATAATCGGTAAATTTGCTACAATTTAGCCCTTTATGATGAAATTTAGGCTATTTACTCGGCAATTTAAATTCGCAGGCCTGTTGCAATGCAGCTTCCAACAATTTTTCATAGGCCGATCGCTTGATCTCGATGGCACCATAGCGCTGCACATTGTCATTCATAAATTGCGTATCTAACAAATTAAATTCATTGGCGCGCAATATCTCGATTAAATAATGAAAGGCTACTTTGGACGCATTGGAAACCTTCATAAACATCGATTCACCAAAAAATGCTGAAGCGAAATGCACGCCATAAAGTCCACCGACAAGCTCTCCATCCAAATACGCTTCCACGGAATGCGCGAAACCCATTTGATGTAAATCAACATAGGCTTGAATGAGTTCTTCCGATATCCAGGTCTCCTGCTCATAAGCACGAGGTTCCGCACAAGCACGTATAACAGCCTCAAATTGCGTATCAATTCGAACTTCAAATTGCCCCCGATTAAGAATCGGTTTCAGGGATTTGGCAGGCTTATAGGAATCAATTGGGATAATCGCCCGGGGATCTGGACGGTACCAATAGATCGTTCCATCTGATTCCGCCATCGGAAAGACGCCCGAGGTATAGGCATAAATCAAGGCTTCCGCAGTTAAAGAATTATCATTTTCCATGAAATAATCAGTTGATTGTTGGGATTTCCCCGTTGAATTACTGAAATTTGTCCCCTATTATCGAGACAAAATTAGCGTTTAATCACGCTGTTTATCAAGAACATGAAGATAAATAATTCAAACAGGTATGTAGTCACGTCGCTCCGACGACGAAGATTCATCTTCAGGGTATGATTCCCTTGCAAGATTGATTTACCTATTTGTTTCATTTATACTTGATTCCATTCATGAATTCATATACTGTTCAAATCGCTAGTCAAGCCCATTTTGACCTAGCGGAATCTATTTGCCACGAGATGGCAGAATCTGCCAAAGCACGTGGCACCGGTATCGCCAAACGTACACCCGAATACCTGCAAGAAAAAATGTCGGAAGGCAAGGCCATCATCGCTACCGATGATGTAAC
Organism: uncultured Cytophagaceae bacterium; assembly: GCA_938008575.1. GTDB lineage: Bacteria > Bacteroidota > Bacteroidia > Cytophagales > Spirosomataceae > Aquirufa > Aquirufa echingensis. The sequence continues at coordinate 33,260 of CALLKB010000197.1, forward strand.
AGGCGAATTCGTGGGCTTTTGCTACATCGAAACCTGGCAACATGGCAAGTTTGTCGCAAACTCGGGTTTGATCGTTAAACCATCCTACCGCCAATACGGTGTCGCCAAAGCGGTTAAATCAAAAGCTTTTGAATTATCGCGCACACGTTTTCCGGATGCAAAAATCATTGGTATTACGACTTCACTCGCGGTAATGAAGATTAATTCGGATTTGGGCTATGAGCCAACGACCTTTTCGGAATTACCGGTAGATGATAACTTTTGGAAAGGTTGCCAATCCTGCGTGAATTATGACATCTTAACCCGAACGGAACGCAAGATTTGTTTATGCACTGGGATGATTTACGACCCGGCACATACAACAGTTAAACCGGAAAAAGACGACAAATGGATCTTTTTAAAGAACATTGCCGACTTCACCCAATTGAAAAAAATTAAAGAGAAATTATTAATGCCTTTCCACAAGAAAGGAAAATCCAAATAAATTATGAGCAAGCCGAAAGTAATACTCGCATTTAGTGGGGGATTAGATACATCATTTTGTGTAAAATACTTAACCGAAGAGCGCGGCATGGAAGTGCACTCAGCTTTGGTAGACACAGGTGGTTTTTCACCTGCAGAATTAAAGACGATTGAAGAAAAAGCCTATTCCTTAGGAGTAACTTCACACGTTACGTTGGATGTCGTGGAAGAATATTACCAAGATTGCATCAAGTATTTGGTCTTTGGAAACGTATTGAAAAATAATACTTACCCATTATCTGTTTCGGCAGAGCGTGTTTTCCAAGCAACTGCCGTAGCTAAATATGCAGCAAAATTAGGTGCCAAAGCGATCGCTCACGGAAGTACAGGTGCAGGCAATGACCAAGTTCGTTTCGATGTGGTATTCCGCATTTTGGCGCCAGAATGTGAAGTTATCACCCCTATTCGCGACTTACAATTATCACGTGAAGCGGAAATCGATTTCTTAAAATCAAAAGGTGTTGTACAAGAGTGGCACAAATCAACTTATTCGATCAATAAAGGTCTTTGGGGAACATCTGTAGGAGGTAAAGAAACGTTGACATCCGATGGTTATTTACCAGAAGAGGCATGGCCAACACAATTAACAGAAACAAAACCGAGCAAATTATCTTTGCAATTTGAATATGGCCAATTAGTGGGCATCGATGGCGAGAAATATACAAGCTCGGTAGATGCCATTCGTGAATTGACTGCACGCGCTGGAGCTTATGCGATCGGCCGCGACATTCACGTGGGTGATACAATTATTGGTATCAAAGGTCGTGTAGGTTTTGAAGCACCTGCACCGTTGATCATCATCAAGGCGCATCATTTATTAGAGAAACATGTGTTGACAAAACACCAATTGTATTGGAAACAAAACATTGGTGATATGTATGGCACTTTATTGCACGAAGGACAATTCTTGGATCCAATTATGCGGAATTTCGAGACCTTCTTAGCAGATACACAGGACAATGTTACAGGGACCGTTCACGTGGTTTTATCCCCTTATCAATTCCAGGTGACAGGTATCGAGTCGAAATTTGACTTGATGTCATCGGCTTTTGGTGCTTATGGGGAAATGAACAAAGCATGGACAGGTGATGATGTGAGAGGATTCTCGAAAATCGTTTCGAACCAAACGATGATTCACCGGAAAGTAAACGAATCAAACTAATGGCTAAAATTGGAATCGTAGGCGCTGCAGGCTACACAGGTGGTGAATTGTTGCGCATCTTGGTCAATCACCCGGATGTACAATTAACATGCATTATGTCCAATTCGCAAGCAGGAAAATTGGTTTCGGACGTTCATACGGATCTTTTAGGATCAACGAATGCCCGTTTTTGTGCTGATTTGAGCCCGGTAGATGTACTATTCTTGTGTTCTGGACACGGCGAATCGAAGAAATTCTTAGCAGTAAATGAGATACCTTGGCATACCAAAATCGTAGATTTGAGCACGGATTTCCGTGATGAGTCCGAAGGATTTGTTTACGGCTTAGCCGAATTCCAAAAGTCAAAAATCCAGTCGGCGAATAAAATCGCCAACCCAGGTTGTTTCGCTACTTCGATTGAATTAGCGCTTTTACCTTTGGCACAAGCGGGTTTATTGAAAGCAGATGTACACGTTTCGGCGGTGACAGGCTCGACGGGAGCAGGCCAAGCGCTATCTTCTACGAGTCATTTCTCCTGGAGAAATAACAATGTTAGTATATACAAAGCTTTTACGCATCAACACCTCACGGAAATCGGGATGGTTTTAGGCGCAAAATCTCCTGCACCAAAAGTAAATTTCATCCCCTACCGTGGAAACTTTTCACGCGGCATCATGGCCAATGTGTACACGGCTTATGCAGGAACACAGGAAGAGGCTGTCGAACTTTATGAAAGCTATTACCAAGATTCGCCATTCGTATTTGTGAGTCCCAAGGCCATTGACGTGAAGCAAGTGGTGAATACCAATAAATGTTTTCTGCATTTAGAAGTATATGATGGCCAATTGTTGATCAGCTCGGTCATTGACAACTTAATCAAAGGGGCATCTGGCCAAGCCGTTCAAAACATGAATTTGATGTTGGGCTGGCCTGAGACGACGGGCTTGGGATTGAAGGCGATAGGGTTTTAGGAGTTGAGAGGTAAGAGGTAAGAGTGAAGAGAGTTGGATGATAGGTTGTAGAGACGCGATACTTCGCGTCTGTTAGACATTGGACGTTGGACCTTTGACTCTTTGGTAAACCTATTTTGATTGCCAAAGATTTAGGATATAAAAAATATTAACCCCAGGTTTTAACCTGGGGAATCCCTAGGCTAAAGCCTAGGGCTATAAAATAAAACATTAAACCCAGGTTTTAACCGATGGAAACCCTGGCCTAAAGCCTAGGGGCTATAAATAAATCATTAACCCCAGGTTTTAACCTGGGGAATCCCTAGGCTGAAGCCTAGGGCTATAAACGAAAAAAAGATAAAGAAAAATAATAACCTCTGGTTTAACCTGCGGACTTGACGCGAAGTATCGCGTCGCTACAAACAAAGTCAAATAATCGAGATCGG
>CALLKB010000198.1 GCA_938008575.1 uncultured Cytophagaceae bacterium
ACTATGTTGTAATGTTTCTTTAATCGTTGCTTTATGATCTGAAGACTTTCTTATATCAGGCAATTGAATAAAATAGAATATGCCTGCAATGATTAACAATACTATACCTAAAATGGTATAGGGTGTTTTAACCGTATACGCTTCCATAGCCAATGCCGCTTTTCTAGCAGCATCAGTCATAGAAGCTAATTCTGTATCTGAATATCCCTTGGTTAAAATTAATCTTGCACCAATTGCTGGGGCTAATGCTACAGCCAATCCATTAAAGGATTGTACTAGGTTTAATCTTTGAGTAGCAGTGGATGGATCTCCTAATCTAGATGCATATGGATTAGCAGCAGTTTCCAAAATAGTTAGACCGCAAGCAATGATAAATAATGCAATTAAGAAGTAATTATAAGATTGATGATTAGCCGCTGGTACGAATAAAAAAGATCCAATAGCAAATAATAACAAACCAGCTATAATACCCATCTTATACCCCCATCGCTTCATAATGAAGCCTGCAGGCATTGCCATAATAAAGTAAGCCACAAATACAGAAGAATCTACCAGCGTGGATTGGGTGGTGGTTAAAGTAAAAGATTTTTTTAAATGAGGAATCAAAATGGGATCAAGGTTGTGTGCAAAACCCCACAAAAAGAAAAGACAAGTAATTAAAATAAAGGGCACATGTGTTGACTTAACTTTATCCATCCTTAATAATTTTACTTAAATATAAGCAAAACCTGTATTAGAAGATTAAATTCATACATTTACTATTCAATTTAAGCATATGAAAAAAATGATCTTTTTATCCATTCTTACAATAGTTTCTTTAAAGAACTGGTCTTTCCCTGTAAACAAAGTAGAAGATAGAGAATTCTATTTAATACAAATATACCATTGCAATAGTGCAGCTCAAATAAGTGGTGTAGATGCTTATCTTAAAAATACATACTTACCCTATTTACATAAAAAGGGCATTCAAAAAATAGGTGTATTTGCTCCTATAGACAACGACACTGCTTCAGATAAAAGAATTTATGTTTGGTTGCCTATGCCAAGCTTAAACACTTTAGATATATTGGATCAAGATGTAGAAAAGCTAGATCCAATGACTAAGAATGCATTGGTTGATTTAGAAAATTTCGATGGTAGCTTACCATATACAAGAGTAGAAAGAATTATTACAAAATCTTTTATTGATCAACCAAAATATGTGATGGAGTCTAGTTTAATTAAATCACCTGGTCGTATCTATGAATACAGAAGCTATGAAAGTCCTACCGAAAATATGCACTTAAGAAAAGTACACATGTTTAATCAAGGGGGTGAAGTAGTATTGTTTAAGCGTCTAAATTTTAATGCGATATTTTATTCCAAAGCTATCGCAGGTGCTAGAATGCCCAATTTAATTTACATGACCAGCTTCAATAATATGGAAGATAGAAACGAGCACTGGAAAGCATTTGTTGCTTCTCCAGAAATGGTCACAGCTTTAGCGATTGCGGGAGATTTAACATTTAATCCGTTAACTGATACATTAACCAACGAAAAAGGGGAACAAGTTAAATTGGATGCTCCTACAGGAGATGAATTGCCACAAAAAGGTTTTGCTGCAGAAGATGCAGGATACCAAGCTCCCGCAGCGGATGGTTCAGGTGTTCAAGTAAAAGTTTCAGCAACATCTGACCGTTTACAATTATTAGATCCATTTGCAGCTTGGGAAGGCACTGACTTAACAGGCTTGAAATTATTGATCAAAGCAAAAGGAAAGTGTACAACAGATCATATCTCGATGGCAGGTCCATGGTTGAAATACCGTGGTCACTTAGATAACATCTCGAACAACATGTTGATCGGTGCTGTTAACTTCTTCAATGAGAAAACAGACAACGTTAAAAATCAATTAACAGGTGAATATGGTCCTGTACCTGCCACGCAACGTGCTTACAAAGCAGCGGGAATTGGGACAATTGTGGTAGGGGATACCAACTACGGTGAAGGCTCATCACGTGAGCATGCGGCAATGGAACCACGTCACTTAGGTGTTCGTGCGGTATTGGTTAAATCATTTGCACGTATTCACGAAACCAACTTGAAAAAACAAGGTATGCTTGCGTTAACATTCGCTAATGAAGCAGACTATGATAAGATTCAAGAAAACGACAGCATTAATATTGTTGGCCTAGGTTCATTCGCACCCGAGAAATCATTAACGATTGAATTGGTTCATGCAGATGGTTCGAAAGATAGTTTTGCTGTGAATCATACCTACAATGCACAACAAATTGAATGGTTCAAAGCAGGTGGTGCATTGAACATTATTCGTGCATCAGTAAAATAGATTTGATTTAAGGCGTAAAATGTCTAATTTTGCGCCTTAATTTTTATAATTAAGCCCTTAACAAATAACATGGCAGCGATTAACGCAGTTAAAATTTTCTCCGGTTCGGCTTCTAATTATTTGGCAAAAGAAATCGCCAAATATTACGGGAAGGATTTAGGAGCTGTTACCACTTTACGATTCTCAGATGGTGAAATGTCACCTAGTTTTGATGAATCTGTTCGCGGCTGTGATGTATTTATTATTCAATCAACATTTCCTACGGCTGATAACTTGATGGAATTGTTATTGATGATTGATGCGGCAAGAAGAGCTTCAGCCCACTATGTGACTGCAGTTATTCCTTATTTTGGTTATTCACGTCAAGATCGTAAAGATCGTCCACGTGTAGGAATTGGAGCAAAATTAATTGGCAATTTATTGACAGCTGCTGGAGCGGATCGTTTAATGACGATTGACCTACATGCAGGTCAGATTCAAGGATTCATGGATTTTCCAGTAGATCACTTGGAGGGAAACGCCATTTTTGTTCCATATTTGAAATCATTGAATTTACAAAACATCGTATTCGCTTCTCCAGATGTGGGAGGTGTAGTACGTACGCGTAACATGGCCAAATTCTTCAATGCGGAGATGGTTATTTGCGATAAGCACCGGAAACGTGCTAATGAAATTGCATCGATGCAATTAATTGGTGATGTGAAAGGAGCAGATGTAGTCTTAGTCGATGACTTAATTGATACAGGTGGTACTTTGTGCAAAGCCGCTCAATTATTAATGGATAAGGGTGCAAATTCCGTTCGCGCGGTGGTAACTCACCCTGTTTTATCTGGAAAAGCGTATGAGAACATTTCTAATTCAGTTTTAACTGAATTATTAGTTACAGATACGATTCCTCAAAAACAAGCATGCGACAAAATTAAGGTATTATCAGTTGCTGAGTTATTTGCGAAGGCAATCGGTCGTATCCGTGATCACGAGTCTATCAGTTCTTTATTTATTAAATATTAATTTCAATCGTTTTCAGGGGATAGCCTTCGAGCGAAAGACTGGAAACACTAACAAAAACAAAATGAAAAAGTTAGAAATCGTAGGGTATAAGCGCGCTACATTAGGTACAAAAGGTTCAAAAGATTTACGTGCAGAGGCACTAGCTCCATGTGTATTATACGGTGGAAAAGAGCAATTGCATTTCGCTGTTCCAATGATCTTGTTCCGTGAGTTATTATATTCTGCAGATGTTTACGAAGTAGAATTGAACATCGAAGGTGATATTCACCGTGCTATCTTGCAAGATGCTCAGTTTCACCCAGTGAATGAAATGATTCTTCACGTTGATTTCTTAGAAATCACTGCTGATAAGCCTATCAAAATTGACGTTCCGGTTAAAATCATTGGTAACTCTCCTGGCGTTATCAAAGGGGGTAAAATGGTACAAAAATTACGTAAAGTTTCTTTGCGTGGTTTAGTAGCTAACATTCCTGATTTTGTTACTGCTGATATCTCTGGCCTTGATTTAGGTCAAACTGTAAAAGTTAACAAGTTGAAAGTTGAAGGTTGCGAAATCTTAAACCCAGCTTCTAACCCAGTTGCAACAATCGATATCCCAAGAGCTTTAAGAGGTAAATTAACCGCTTAATCCACTTCGGAATTTCTGATAGAACTAAAAAAGCCCTTCGTCAATCGACGAAGGGCTTTTTTTATGGCAAGCGATTCCCGATATCGAGAATCGCTTAAATTATCTAACGCTTTGCTACCATCTTAATGATAGGAGCAGGTGATTTTACACTCGAATGTGCAGGACTCTTTCCTACGTGAATGTAAGGTGCGATAACCAAGGATACAATGGACATCAATTTAATCAAGATGTTCATCGATGGGCCTGAGGTATCTTTGAATGGATCACCAACCGTGTCACCCGTTACAGCAGCTTTGTGAGGCTCAGAACCCTTCTTGAATGTTTGACCATCAATCAATACACCTTTCTCAAACGACTTCTTCGCATTATCCCAAGCACCACCAGCATTTGATTGGAAAATTCCCATTAAAACACCTGATACCGTTACACCGGCTAATAAACCACCTAATACTTCAGGTCCCATGGTAAAGCCAACAATCACTGGCACCGACAAAGCAATTGCACCAGGAAGAATCATTTGACGAATAGACGCCTCTGTCGAGATGGCCACACATTTTTCATATTCTGGTTTTGCCTTGTATTCCATAATTCCAGGAATCTCACGGAATTGACGACGAACCTCATTCACCATTTCCATTGCAGCTTTACCAACTGCAGAAATACATAAAGCTGAGAAAATAAATGGAATCATTCCTCCCACGAATAAGCCAGCTAAAACATCTGCCTTATAAATATCGATTGCATCAATACCAGCAATGCCAACAAACGCTGCAAATAAAGCTAAAGATGTTAACGCCGCCGAAGCAATCGCAAATCCTTTACCAGTTGCAGCCGTCGTATTACCTACCGCATCCAAATTATCTGTACGGTCACGAACCTCAGAAGGTAATTGTGACATTTCAGCAATACCACCCGCATTATCCGCAATTGGACCAAATGCATCAATCGCTAATTGCATGGCAGTCGTTGCCATCATACCCGCAGCAGCGATAGAAACACCATAGATACCAGCAAAGTGATAGGATGCAATGATACCTGCCGCCAATACCAAAATTGGTAATACCGTTGATTCCATTCCTACCGCAAGGCCACCAATGATATTTGTCGCATGACCTGTACCTGATTTTTGTACGATCGAATCTACAGGACGTTTACCCATGGCAGTGTAATATTCTGTGATGATCGACATCAAAGTACCTACAACTAAGCCTACAATAATCGCATAAAACACATCCATGGCAGAAAATGTAGTACCACGAAGTGTTAGGCTTTCTGGTAAAATATTCGTCACTAAGAAATAGGATGTTACAAAAGTGATCGCAATCGAAGTATAGTTACCTAAGTTCAATGCATTTTGAACAGAATCCGTTTCTTTCGAAATACGAACAAAGAAAGTAGATACTAATGATGCGATTAATCCTACACCCGCAATCAACATGGGCAATAGGACAGGGGAGAATCCACCGTAATTATCAGACACTTCAATTTCCTGACCTAATACCATTGTCGCAAGGATCGTTGCCACATAAGAACCGAATAAATCGGCACCCATGCCTGCCACGTCACCCACGTTATCTCCTACGTTATCTGCAATCGTTGCAGGGTTACGAACATCATCTTCTGGAATTCCTGCTTCAACTTTACCTACCAAATCAGCTCCCACATCCGCAGCTTTTGTGTAGATACCACCACCCACACGAGCGAACAAAGCAATCGATTCAGCTCCTAAAGAAAAACCCGCCAATACTTCGATAGCCGTTTTCATCTCAACAGAAGTCAATGCTTGTCCTTCAGCGAAAATCTGATAAAACGCAATAAATAAACCACCTAGGCCTAAAATTGCTAAACCTGCAACTCCCATACCCATCACAGAACCACCTGTAAAAGATACATTTAAGGCCTTAGCTAATGAAGTTCGAGCTGCTTCAGCCGTACGAACATTGGCTTTCGTCGCAACAATCATTCCAATATAGCCAGCTGTCGCTGAAAATATCGCGCCAATTAAAAAAGCAACGGCGATTAAAGGGGATGAGTGGATGGGATTTTCCACAGTTCCCGTTTGCGTCCCCAACCAAGCTAATAGAATTGCTGTGGGAATAGCGAAATAGGTTAATATTTTCCATTCTGCTTTTAAAAATGCAATAGCTCCATCGGCGATATAACCCGATAACTCTTGCATCTTGTCATTTCCTGCATCTTGTTTAGATACCCAACTAAATTTCCATGCTGTATACAGCAATCCTACTATACCAAAAGCAGGCACTAAGTAAACAATTTGATTCATAAATAAAGATTTAGATTATTTCAAAAAAATTTAGCACAATTAATAGAATTTGGAGCATATTTCCAACTAGAAAGGCAAGGTTAATGAAACTTTCCATTGCGAGGGTACCCAATTTCCGATAGGTTTCGCAACTTCTAAACCAAAAGCTTTTAATATACCTTGCAAGGAATATGCTGCCTCATAATACCCCTCACGTAAATCAAGATCTCCTTTATTTAATGCGCTAAAGCGAATATGCTCCCGCAATCCATATAAATAGAACCATTGACTTTGTGTATAAAGCAATTTTCTTGGGCTCCATTTGGCATGAAACACAAGTGAGCGATTACCTGTACTAAACTGGTACATCGGCAAAGCACTAAATCCAAATGGTACACTAGAAATTAGATTTAACTCATTTCCATTAAAGTGCGTATAATCCAAATAGATTTGAGGCTTGACTAAGAATTCATCATATCGAAGCTGATAGGCTAATTTACCCAAACGATTCAAGTTGATGGTTTGATCTAACTGAAATCCTATTTTGGCAAAGCCATAATTGCCCACAACCCATTGGGATTCGAATTGTACCTTAGGAGCATTCTCAGGATTTGATAATCGTCGAATCGAATTATAAAGTCGCCAAGTAGATCCAGGCTGCCAAGTAACACGCATACCTAAACTCAATTGCTCATGTTGAACAAATCGCGTATCCTGAATTTCGGAAGAAATTGGATAATTAGGTCGAAAACGATTTTCCTGCTTATACCAACCATAATCAACAACGTTCGATAAAGGGCTTCGTTGACGATATTCCAATTCCCCTGAAATTAGCCAGGGCGCTCGAATCTGATATCGAAAACCTAATTGAACAAATTGTTTTTCATACCATGACAAATAGCTCACCGAATTAAATAAGGATGTACTACTATTCAAATTCATAGGCAGCGTTTTAGCAGAACTAAAATTCATAAGCTCTGAACCCGCACGTAAATTCCACCAATGCAATCCACCAGCGGCTTGATTTTCGAATGAAATCGACCCATTTATCGCCTCTCTAATAAATGCATAACGAACTTGCCCTCCAATTCTCCAATAATCCGTCTTATTTAGTTGATGATTTAGCGTCAAGCTACGATTCACATAAAATCCATCTACAGGAGTAAAACCTCCACCAAACATATCCAAGGTTATGGAATTACCCTTTCCATCTTTTTCATAATTATAGCGCTTGCCGAAAAACAATTGTGCCACATGAAACTTAGGCAAGGTATTTAACGAATCCTTCTTCATTTTGGCGCGCTCAAAAACATATAAACTATCAGCTTCCTTGAATCCCTTTACTTCGGCCTCAGACAATGGTACCTCTCGAGCTTCGTTCCAATAGGCCTCTGATTGCTTAGATGCTGAAGAATCAACTTGCATTTCATACATACTACTCACATCAGCTTTTGCAAGTGAATCCGTTTTGCTTTCTTCCTTCGTTACCTTCTTCAATACACGTTTTAATTTTTTACGCGTAATTTCTCCATTAAAAGCCGTTTGAACATCTTTAATCTTAGAACGATCTATTTCCTTCGCCAACGATTTATCCAAGCGCTCCTCAATAATCTGAGGTTTAACCACAAAGCCTGGATTAACCTGAATTTGGTAGGATTTAACTTGTGTCACATAATTGATAGTAAATCCCAAGCCCAAGGCCTGCATATTGGCCCGCATTTCATAATTTATGGGCATCCAAACACCTTGAAATTCAGCATTTTGTTGGCTTAACTGATAATTGCCATTCCCGTTCTTAAAATTTAATCGCAAAGAATATATGCTCCAAGTATCCTCTACAACAAGCAATTCTCCTTCAAACAAATCAATGGAAAATGATTTAGGTCTGACTTGTATCTTACTAATTGTCTTTCCTCCTTGGGAAAAGCTGCCTAAATAACTAAAGCTATAAAATTGAAATGCTGAAGGCGATACAGGCGATATCAATGCTCCCCAAACTTTAGGCATATAAAAATTAGTTTGCGTTGCACGCAAATTAGGTGCATCAGCCGTTTTCATCGCTAAGGGTAAATTATTCCGATTTGAAATAACACGCTCTTTAATCTGATTAGGCCGTTTATAATCTACCTGATTAATCGCTTCTAAGACATAAGTTCGACCTACTTTAATTCCAGCATCTTTTTCCAATTGCTTTCCAAAAGCAAAATCGGCCAACTTCGAAATGGAGGTAATCTTCCCGTTACCTTTGATATAGGCTTTTGCCTGATAAGCATTAAGTTCTTTTAAGTGGAATGGCGCCATCGAAATCATCCTACGCATAATACCAATTGCCGGATCTTCCTTTAATGCACGAATATTAACTTCTTCAAGAGACACAGTCTGTTCTTGCATCTGAACAATATAGTCTCGTTTTACTTCTTGCCCAGATAATTCAACATCAATCGTCCTAGGCGCAAAGCCTACATGCCGAAAAACCAAACGATTTTTGCCCGACTTCAAATGAATTTCAAATTGACCATCTTCGTTCGCCAATGTTCCTTGATTGGTATTTTCCACCCAAATGGATGTAAATGCAAGGGCTTCTTTTTGCGCATCAATCACTTTTCCTTGAATGGATTGAGCAAATAAAGAAACAGGAAAAATAAACAAGAGTAACAGTAGCTTCATGACGCAAGATTCGAAGATTATAGGAATAGACCATGTTAAAAACTGATAATTTGATAAAAGGCTGTAAATTTGAATTGATATGGGATTTACACACCGACAACTCTTTCAGAAACACATGGCGCCTACCTCTGATGCCCCTTTGGCATTAGAAATTAAATCGGCGGAACACATCTATTTAACAGATACAGCAGGAAAAAAATACATCGATTTAATATCAGGTATCGCCGTTTCGAACGTTGGACATCGCAATCCTGAAGTTGTACAAGCAATCAAAGACCAATTGGATCAATACATGCATCTCATGGTTTATGGCGAATACATTCAAAGTCCTCAAGTGCTGCTTGCTGAAGCCTTGGCTAAATCAACGAATACAGATAGTCTAAATCAGGTTTACTTCACCAATTCAGGAACTGAAGCGGTAGAAGGAGCCATGAAATTGGCCAAAAGATATACCAAAAGGCGTGAAATTATTTCATGCCACAATGCCTACCATGGGGCAACTCAAGGTGCATTATCCTTAGCGGGTGACGAACATTTCAAAAATAGTTTCCGACCGCTTCTACCTGATATTCGGCACATCCAACATGGAAATCTTGATGATCTAAATCAAATTACCACAAAAACCGCAGCCATATTCATTGAAATCGTAGGAGGGGAGGCTGGCATAAAAACAGCATCTAAAGCCTATTTTAAAGCTCTAAGAGCAAGATGTACAGAAGTTGGCTGCCTACTAATACTCGATGAAATTCAAACAGGTTTTGGAAGAACGGGTACTTTCTGGGCATTTCAAGCCATGGACATCGTACCGGATGTTCTATTAAGTGCGAAAGGGATGGGAGGGGGCATGCCGATTGGCGCTTTTATTGCTAATGAATCCTTGATGCAAACCTTATCTTATGCACCCGTTTTAGGCCATATTACTACATTTGGTGGACATCCTGTTTCCTGCGCAGCATCCCTTGCAACTTTAAACTTCATTCAAAAAAATCAACTACTTGATAAAATTGAAGAAAAGCATCAATTGTTTAAGGAATTATTGAGACACCCCATCATCAAAGAATTTAGAGGGGTAGGATTGATGATTGCTGTAGAAATGCAAGATTTCAAAACGGTGAAAGCGGTAATCGATGAATGCATTTTAAATGGCCTAATCACCGACTGGTTTCTATTTTGTGACAACTCCTTACGCATTGCACCGCCTTTGGTCATCACAAATGAGGAAATAAAAATGGCTTGCAACATCTTGTTACAAGCCATGGATAAAGTCTATAAAAGCTAATTAAGCGTGCTTTAACAAGGTTTCAGCCAAAACTGATTTTGGAATATTTCCACCAACTAAACGCTCAACCATTTCGCCATTTTTGAATACCATCAAAGTAGGAATTGAACGAATTCCCAAAGATGCAGGTACTGCTGAATTCGCATCTACATTCATTTTAGCTACAACCGCTTGTCCTTCTACATCTCCCGCTAACTCTTCTACGATTGGTCCAATCATTTTACAAGGTCCACACCATTCAGCCCAAAAATCGACTAATACGGGTGTCGGTCCACTAATTAATTCTTGAAAGTTGGCATCTGTTGCCTCTACGTATTTTCCCATTTTCTAGTTTATTTTAAAATTCAAAATTATAACATTTCAGGTATAAGAATTAGTTCCCGACAAATTATTTATGAAATTAATCGAAAACCAACTTTTTCTAAACCTACTAAATCCGCGATTAAAGATTTACCGATCCGAATCTGCATTTTTCTTGATAAAAAATCCATTTGAATCTGTTCATCTTCATCGAATACCTCAATAACCAATTTCTTATTGCCTTTGTTTCGCTCTAACACATCAAATAGATTATCCATTAAGGCAGGATTCAAATGCTTTAAATGCAAGGAAAGCTTCATTTCTTTGGTTCGTTCCTCTAAAACCTCAGATAATAACTCAATGGATTGAATCTTAAAGACCATTTGTTCCATGTAGCGATTCTTTTGTTGATAAGAACCCTGAATAAATAACATTCGATCTTGGCCAATAAAACGCTCAAATTCAATATAATCTTTACCAAACAAAGCAAATTCATAATTCCCTGAATAATCTTCTAAGGTGAAAATCATGAATTGATTTCCATTCGCAGAAGTACGAACATTCATCTTAGATACAATCCCAGCCACTGATTGAACAGCACCTGGCTTCGAATCTAACTGAACAACCGTTGAATTAGTAAAATTTTGAATCTCAACTTTATATTCATCCAAAGGATGCCCTGAAATGTAAACGCCAACAACCTCTTTCTCATTCTTTAATTGCTCCATCACAGACCAAGTTTCAGAAACAGGTAATTTAGGCTTCGCAATGTCATTTCCCGTTCCGGCGCCTAAATCTCCAAACAAAGATTGCGTTGCCTCAGCTTTTAACTCAGCCATACGAGAAGCATATCGAACTATTTTGTCAATAAACGAAGTACCATCCTCCATCGCAAAATAATGCGAACGCTGAACTTCCTCGAAACAATCAAATGCGCCAGCTAGAGCCAAAGACTCCATACTGCGCTTATTTACTTGGCGAACATTGACCCTAGAAACAAAATCATAAATATCCTTGTATTCTCCATTTTGCGTCCTTTCCTCCACAATAGCGTCTACGGCAGCTTCTCCAACACCTTTAATCGCACCTAAACCAAAACGAATATGCCCTTTCTTATTCACGGCAAAAGAACGCGATGATTCGTTCACATCAGGGACCAACAAAGGAATTCCCATACGTTTACACTCATCCATGAAGAAGGTAATCTTTTCAATATTTCCCAAAGAATTGGAAAGTACCGCCGCCATGAACTCAGACGGGTAATTAGCTTTTAAATATCCTGTTTGATAAGCTACTAACCCATAACAAGTTGAGTGAGATTTATTGAAGGCATATTGCGCAAAAGCTTCCCAGTCGGTCCATATCTTCTCCAACTTAGGCGCTGGGTGATTATTAGCTTGTCCACCTTCCATGAACTTGCCTTTCATCTTATCGATTGTCGCTTTGTCTTTCTTTCCCATCGCTTTACGCAATACATCGGCATCTCCTTTGGAGAAATTGGCCAATTTCTGCGAAAGCAACATCACTTGCTCTTGATAAACCGTAATCCCATACGTATCATTCAGATACTCTTCCATCTCAGGCAGATCGTATTCAATCGCTTCCCGACCGTGCTTTCGGGCAATGTAATTCGGGATATAGACCATTGGACCTGGACGGAACAAGGCATTCATTGCAATTAAATCCGAAAATTGATCGGGCTTTAAGTCGCGTAAATGTTTTTGCATACCCGGAGATTCAAATTGGAACGTTCCATTCGTTTCTGCTCGTTGGTATAATTCAAAAGTAGCTTTATCATCCAAAGGCAAATCATCCAACACAATCGTCACGCCATGATTTTGCTTAATTAAGCGAACAGCCTCCTTTAATATAGATAGGGTTTTAAGCCCCAAAAAGTCCATCTTAATTACACCCGCATTCTCAATCACCGAACCGTCGTATTGCGTAATCAACAAGGCAACGTCCTTAGAAGCCGCTACAGGCAAAATATCTGTTAAATCTGAAGGTGCAATGATAATACCTGCCGCATGAATCCCCGTTCCTCGAACAGAACCCTCCAATACCAAAGCATTTTCAATGACTGTGGCAGGTAATCCGCCTGATTCTTTGATTTGACGCAATTGCTTCACCTGCTCAATCTCCTCTGGATTCAAACCTTCCTTATCAGCTAAACTTTTATCCCCATTCAAAGGCGCATTAAAAATTCGCTCCAAAGTGATTTTCGGTTTTTCTGGAACTAATTTGGCTAATGCATTTGATTCCGATAATGGTAAATCCAATACACGTGCAACGTCTTTAATGGACATTTTAGCAGCCATCGTGCCATACGTCGCAATATGAGCCACCTGATTCTTGCCGTATTTGTCTACGACGTAATCAATGACTTTTTGTCGGCCTTCATCATCAAAGTCCGTATCAATATCGGGCAATGACTTCCGATCTGGATTTAAAAAACGCTCAAAAAGGAGATTGTATTTAATGGGATCAATATTGGTAATTCCTAAACAATAGGCTACCACAGAACCTGCGGCAGATCCCCGACCAGGCCCGACGTAGACACCAAGATCGCGACCCGCTTGAATAAAATCGGCTACAATCAAAAAGTAACCCGCAAATCCCATGGTCCGGATTGTATATAATTCAAAGCGAAGACGTTCCTCAACCACCTGATCGATATCCACATAGCGCTTTTTCGCACCTTCCATGGTCAAATGCTCCAAATAATCATCCTGCGATTGGAAATTCGTAGGTATCTGGAAATTTGGCAACATGACATCCTTGGTTAATTTCAAGGTTTCTACTTTGCCAACAATCTCATTGGTATTATCAATGGCCTCAGGAACATGTGACCACAATTTGGTCATTTCTTCCGTTGTCTTAAAATAGAACTGGTCATTGTAAAAAGCAAAACGCTTGCCTTTCATCTCGGATCCATCATCGATATCCTTGTAAGTAGGAGTGGCCTGCTTTTCGCCTGTGTTGATACACAACAGGATATCGTGGGCATTTGCATCTTTCTGATCCAAATAATGACTGTCATTGGAGGCAATCACTTTTACATTATACTTCTTTGCAAACTTTAACAACACCTCGTTAACCGTCTGTTGCTCAGGGATATGATGATTTTGAACCTCGATGTAATAATCCTCGCCAAAGAGATCCAACCACCATTTAAATTCCTTTTCAGCCTCTTCTTCGCCAGATCGAAGAATTGCTTGTGGGACAGATGCACCCAAGCAACAAGTGGTAGCAATCAGGCCTTTATGGTATTTTAAAACAAGCTCTTTATCAATTCGAGGGTATTTTGAATACATCCCCTCCATAAAACCCAATGAACAAAGCTTGACTAAGTTCTGATACCCTTCGGGATCCTTGGCAAGAAATAATTGGTGGTAACGCTTATCCTTTTGCTCCTTCGTAAAGCTCTGCTTGTGTCGATCGGCAACTAAATAAAATTCACAACCCACAATAGGTTTAACTCCTTGTTTGCCTGCTTCAGCAACAAATTGAAATACACCAAACATATTACCGTGATCGGTAATCGCTACCGCCGGCATATTATCTGCTTTGGCCTTTTTAAACATCGAAGATATCTTCGATGCGCCATCCAATAATGAAAACTGCGAGTGATTGTGTAAATGCGAGAATTGCATGTATTAAATGGTATTAAAAAGGTTCTTTATCAAAAAATGTTGCATTCAAAAAATCAAGAAAAGGCTTCATCACCACCGAGTCCTTCATTAACTGAGAAATAAAATCAGCTGATTGTAATTCATTGTCGGTATAATGCTTCCAATAAAACAATTGCTTTCTACGTAAATAAGGTGCATCCTCCGAAGTAGGATCAAATCCCTTGGGAACTTTTTGAAGCATTTCCCCCTCAGCAGTTCCAAATGTAGAAACGAATTGGGGAGACTCGACAATTTTTCGAAGGGCCGCGCCATTATAATCAACTTCCTGACGGTATTTAGCCATTTGATCAGGTGTTGGACTGTACATTCCGCCTCCTAAAAAAGACTTACCACCTGGTTCAATATGAAGGTAATAATCCATAAATCCTGAGCGTCGCCCACCTTCTGAAAAACTCGCAGAAAACCAGGTCTTGTAAGGTTCTTTATTTTTAGAAAATCGAACATCCCGATAAATTCGATAGGAGCAATGCTTCCTTTCAACCCCAACCATGTTTTCAAATTCACTGTACGATAAGATGAGCGAATCGATTAGTTTATCAAAATTCCCTTTTTCAACGTCATATAAAGCTTTATTTGCAGCAAACCATTCGCGTGAATTGTTCGCTTTTAAATCAGACAAAAAGCTTAAAAGACCAGGGGATATGGACATGAGAAACCGCTAAAATTTAGGTAAACGAAATTAGCGAAAAATTAGCAGAAAGCACAGGGGAGAAGTTCACATTTTGGTGACAAAAAATATATTGGGAGAATTGAATGAATTTCCTGATTTTTGTAAAATTTTTATCTCGTATATGCGCATTTTAACTGGTATTCAATCATCTGGAAAACCCCATTTAGGCAATATTTTAGGAGCAATCATGCCTGCTATAGAACTTTCCAAACAAGCGGGAAATGAATCTTTTTTATTTATTGCCGATTTACATACATTAACAAGCCTACGTGATGGGGAACAAATTCGCACAAACACCTTATCCATTGCAGCCGCTTGGCTAGCATTTGGTTTTGATACAGATAAAAATTATTTCTATCGTCAATCGAAATTAGCCAGCTACCATACCGAAATCATGTGGTATTTGAACTGCGTAACACCTTATCCGATGTTGGCAAACGCCCACAGCTTCAAGGATAAATCCACACAAATGGCAAATGTCAACGCCGGTCTATTCACATATCCTGTTTTACAAGCGGCTGACATTGTATTGTATGATGCAGAGTTGATTCCGGTGGGTAAAGACCAGCGCCAGCACATCGAAATGACGCGCGATATTGCAGGATCATTTAATCGGATGGCCGAAAACGATATTTTTGTTATCCCGGAAGCATACATCAATGAATCCGTGATGACGATTCCGGGCATTGATGGGAATAAAATGAGTAAATCGCTCAATAATTACATTGATATCTTTTTACCTGAAAAGGATTTATTAAAGCAAATCAAAAAAATCGAATCGGATTCAACGCCGTTGGAAGATCCGAAAGATCCAGATAATGATATTACGTTCAAATTATACCAACTCATTGCGACGCCTGAACAAACGGCAGAAATGCGTCAAAATTATTTAGCAGGAGGATATGGTTATGGACATGCCAAACAAGCATTGCACAGTTTGATGCTCGAATATTTCAAAGAGGCGCGTGAAAAATTTGATTATTACATGAATAATCCCGCTTTGATTGAAGAAAAATTAGAAATAGGAGAACGTAAAGTGGAACCCATTGCAGCCGCAACACTTTCACGTGTTCGTGAGGTATTTAAATTTTAAATCATGTTTCCAGCTTGGGATGAAAGCTTATTTAAATTGATCAATGAATGGCACAGCGATTCACGTGATACATTTATGATTTTTCTGTCCGACAAATATGTCTGGATTCCTCTGTATGCGGTTTTGATTTGGAAAATATACAAAAACAATCAAAAAGCGATCAAAGCTGCATTACTCTATATTGTCTTTTCGATACTTTGGGCGGACCAAATTTCATCTAGCGTATTAAAACCTTGGATTAAACGCCTCAGGCCTAGCCATGTTGAAGCTTTTCAATCCTGGATTCACACACCGAATGGGGCAGGGGGACTTTACGGTTTTTGTTCTTCACATGCGGCCAATGCCTTTGCCGTGGCGATGTGTTTTTATTTATTAACTCAGAACAAACGGATCAGTATTCCATTATTTATTTGGGCCGCACTTGTATCATTCAGCCGCATCTATTTAGGCGTTCATTATCCCATCGATGTACTTACAGGGGCTATTGTAGGATTATCAGGGGCTTTTTTCTTGAAAAAACTTGTTTACGACAAATTAACTAGAAACTCATAAGTATTGATTCCATCCGCCCAATCATCCAACGCAGGCATCTGCGCCTGACCGAACGGAATTGCCTTTTGGCTCACTACACATTGAATCTTTTCTGAATGTTGATTAAGCCAAGATTCCAAAGCTTCCAGTGAATCATAACGATGAACATGCAAAATACCCACAGGTGAAACGAGTTCTTCACTTTCTGTAACAATTATATTTCCTAAATCAAAGTGAGGTATTTGATTCAACAGCATCAATGTCTTGTGATATTGATAGTTATTCGAATACTTGGTATGATCCAACACCCAACCTACCTGCGTTAATACATCAAATAAAGGAATTAAATCGAAGGATTCTGGCACGGCGATTGTAGACACATTCCGACAACCCAAACCATAATAAGTAAAGATATCAGTAGCAAGACCTTCAAAATCAGACTTCGTTTCATTTCCTGTCAAAACAGCAACGGAGCTACGATTCTTACGTATGATATGGGGAATCTTAGCAAAGTAATTAGAAAAATAGGAAGAAGAGAAGTCGGAACCCGTCGCAATCACAGCATCCACAGAAGGTAATCGATCTACAACTTCTATAACAATACTTGCGTCAATGGAACGAATTGCATCTATATACAACATCATCAGTGCCTTATCTTGAGAACTAAGTTTAAGCACTGGTTGGTGACCTGCCGCAATAAGCATTAATAAATCATGCATTCCTACGGCAGGAAGATTGCCTGAAAGTATCAAGCCTACACGTTTGGGTGATTGAGAGGGAGCAGGCTGCTTTTCAAAAAACGATTTCCAACTAGAAGCATCAAAAAATTGCTGATTGATTGCGTCCATGGCATTACGAATTAAATAATCCGAAAACCACGCGTTCTCATTTTTAGCCTTTTCTATAAATAGTTCAATTTTTTCTTTGTTGGATGAATCCTCAAAAAAAGCTTGCAAACCTAGAATCAAGGATATAAAACGATTATTCAACATATTAAAGGGCTTAATTATTATAAAATAGCATTACAAAGTTCTTAAAATTTTAGAATACTCTGCATATATTATATACTATTCAAAACTTCTTGTGTAAATTGCACAAAATTTTTAATACTTGTTATGGCAATTATCATTACAGACGAATGTATTAACTGTGGGGCTTGCGAACCAGAATGCCCAAATACAGCTATTTATGAAGGTGGTGTAGAATGGACTTGGGCCGGAGGAACTGCATTAACTGAAGTAGAATTAGAGGATGGATCCAGCATGGATGCTAAAGCTCCTATTGAACCTATTTCAGAAGAGTTCTATTACATTGTTCCTGATAAGTGTACAGAATGTACAGGTTTCCATGAAGAACCACAATGTGCAGCGGTTTGTCCAGTAGATTGCTGTGTTCCAGATCCAGACCACGTAGAGGACAAAGAAACACTTGAAGCAAAAAAAGCTTGGTTGCACGCAGAAGCGTAATAACCATTAAATAATATTACGATAGAGAGCTCATCAAATGATGGGCTCTTTTTTTTGTCCTAAATACTCAACTCATCATTAATTTGAAAACATTGCACTTTTCCAATTCGACAATTTTGCTCGTTTAATTTTACATTCATTTTTAAAACATTTTTGCAAAATCATAAAAAACAGGTTTATTTTTTATCCATATTTTGAACAATTTTTGAATTATTTCAAAAAATAGGTTTAAAAATATACCAGAATACTTGCATCATAATATAATTTCCTCAATCTTTGAATTGTAATCAAGCATTTATAAACTTTTAAACAATTCCGCACATGAAGAAATCTATCCTAACAGCTATTTTCGCAGCTACAGCATTTTGTGGATTTTCCCAAGAAAAAGAATCCGAGGCACCCAAGTTTAGCTTTACCGGCTACATTGATTCGTACTATATGTTGAATTTCAACAGCCCTACAAATCGGAGCAATTTAGGAGCATCAGGATATGAGCGAGCATTTGATCAAAAATCAAATCAGTTCTCATTAGGACTTGTTCAAACGAAATTTGGCTACGCAACAAAGAATTCAGATGTTGTTGTTGATTTAACTTTCGGACCCAACGCAGATTTAGGACAATACGGAAACGTAATCGGGCCTTTAGGTGCTGGCAAAGCAACAACCGCACTAGCAATCAAACAAGCATATTTTAATTGGAAAGCATCCGACAAATTAACGTTGACAGCTGGACAATTTGGTACACACATTGGCTATGAAGTAATTGACGCCCCAGTTAACTACAACTACTCACTTTCTAATTTATTCAACAATGGTCCATTCTATCACATCGGTGCTAAAGCAAATTATGCATTCAGCGACAAATTTTCTGCCATGGTTGGATTGGTCAACAATGTGGATAATCTAAACGACAACAATGCGTCAAAAGGATTAATCTACCAAGTGTTTACTTCCCCAATCGCAGGTTGGAATGTTTATGTAAATGGAATTTCATCAAATGAATCAGCACCATTAGCATCTGGCAAAGATGATTCTGGTAGCTACAATTTGTTAGACTTAACAACTTCATACCAAGTTACACCTAAATACTTATTAGGTTTAAATGCAGCTTACGGATCACAAACCGGTGATTTTCAAGGTGGAGGTAGCGTTGGAGACAGCAAAACTTGGGGAGGAGTTGCCCTTTACTCTAACTATGCATTCACTGATAAATTTAGTGTAGGTGGACGTTATGAGGTTTTCGACAACACATCTGGCGCTCGTGCATTACGTGCAGCAGATGGATCAGGAACAGATGTTAGCTCTTTAACACTAACTGCAACTTTTACAGCTGCTGATGGACATTTGTTAATCAAACCAGAATTGCGCTCTGATGCTTACAAGACAGCACAATTTGTTGATGGCGACGGAAAGGCTCAAAAATCTCAAACTACATTAGGATTACACTTCATCTATAAATATTAATTTTTTCCATTATTCACCCTTTAATCAGTACGAACATGACTTCACAAAAACCAACATGGATCCCGCTACTCGTACTCGTAGCAATTGCAGTACTTGCATTATTTACTACTTCTGTTCCAGGTGCGATGCCAACAGAAGGTTTAGACACAGGTGATACAGCCTGGATGATTGTAGCCTCAGGCTTAGTATTATTAATGACACCAGGATTAGCTTATTTCTACGGTGGTATGGTGAATCACAAAAACGTGATTTCAACGATGTTACAATCATTTATTGCTATGGGTGTAATTTCTGTAATTTGGATTGTATTCGGATTCTCTTTGGCATTCGGAGATTCGTTAGGCGGCTGGATTGGTGACCCTAGAACATTTTTTATGTTCAACGGGGTATTTGACCACAAACTATCATTGGGTTCATCTGACCAATTAAAGTTTACCATTCCATTTGCACTTTTTGCATTCTTTCAAATGAAATTTGCGGTAATTACACCAGCACTTATTTCAGGTGCACTAGCTGAACGTATCAACTTCCGTGCATTTGTATTGTTTATGGTATTATTCTGTGTGGTTGTTTATGCACCATTAGCTCACTGGACATGGCACCCAGACGGATTCCTTTTCAACTTAGGCGTATTGGATTTCGCAGGAGGAACAGTTGTACACATGTCGGCAGGATGGGCAGCCTTAGCAGGAGCGCTTTACTTACGTCGTCGTAAGTCGCACATCGAGTCTAACATTTTGCCTCCAGCAAACATTCCCTATGTATTATTAGGAACAGGTTTATTATGGTTCGGATGGTTTGGTTTTAACGCGGGTTCTGCCGTGGGAGCAAACGGATTAGCCGTAACAGCTTTCGCAACAACGCACGTAGCAGCAGCTGCTGCTGGTTTATCATGGATCTTATTTGATGTAACTCGTGGCAAAAAAGTTTCTGCATTAGGATTCTGTATCGGAGCTGTAGTCGGTCTAGTAGCTATCACACCTGCTTCAGGATTTGTTACAGTGCCAGTTGCAATCTTTATCGGTGTAATTGCGGCGATTGTTTCTAACATAGCAGCACACTGGAGAGCTAGTTCAAATTTAGATGATACGTTAGATGTATTTCCTTGCCACGGTTTAGGCGGGATGGTAGGTATGTTGATGACAGGTATTTTCGCAACGACAGCAGTAAACTCGGCAGTAGCAGAACAAGGTTTATTCTACGGAGAAACTGCATTATTCTTTAAGCACTTATTAGCCTTAGCAATCGTTTCAGCATTTGCTTTCGGTTTATCTTACTTATTGTTAATCATCACAGATAAAATTATCCCATTGCGTGTTAACGAAGAAGAAGAAAGATTAGGATTGGACATCTCGCAACACGACGAATCGATTGCAGAATAGTTCACACAGCAGAGCCGCAAGTAATGGTTCTTGTGGTTTTGTTTCAATCGGAAAGCCGGCGACTTTTAGTTGCTGGCTTTTTTGTTTGATGGACGTTAGACATTGGACGTTGGACTTTAGAGACGCGATACTTCGCGTCTATGAGTTAAGAGTTAAGAGTTAAGAGTTAAGAATTAAGAGAAAGTAATAACTTTATTTAAGAGACGGGAATAATATTTATGCAAACAACTTCAAAGACATGATGATCCTAGCCTAATAAACATGATGCCTATGTTGCTAACACAAAAATTAGGAATATAGTTAAAAAAAGTTCTAGCAAAACTTACATAAACTTCGGACTAATTATTAGTAACTAGCGACTGACGACTAGCAACTGATGACTAGCGACTGACGACTGACGACTAGCGACTGACGACTAACATCACTTCCCCCTTCACTTCACCAGATTCAGTCAATGATTTATAACGGACAGGTTGAATCGTATTGATCAACAATGGATCATAAGGAACAGAAACACGCACATAATTCTCTGAGAAACCTTCCATTTGGCCACTTTCGGATGACTCCTCAAACAACACTAGTCCCGTATTTCCCAATTGACTTTCATAAAAGGCATGACGCTTTTTATCTGATAAAATATGAAGCATTTTAGAGCGTTCAGATTTTTGCATGCCGTCAACTTTCGGTTTAATGTCGACAGCATATGTATTTGCCCGTTCTGAATAAGGAAAAACGTGCAAATATGAAATTTCAAGTTCATTCAAAAATTGGTATGTCTCCAAAAACAACTCAGGCGTTTCACCTGGATGCCCAACAATAACATCTACGCCAATACAGGCATTTGGCATAACGGAACGAATCAAAGCAACCCGATCTTGGTATAATTCTCGTTGATATCTACGCTTCATCAATCGCAATACGGCATTTGAACCAGATTGCAGTGGAATATGAAAATGTGGAACAAAGCGTTTTGAAGTAGCCAAAAATGAAATCATTTCAGGCATCAATAAATTGGGCTCTATACTCGAGATACGAAAACGCTCAATCGAAGATTTTTCCTCAATCGCCTGAACCAACTCGAAAAATGTTTCTACTCGCTTACCTTGTTGGATTCCAAAATCACCAATATTAACACCTGTTAATACAATTTCTTTCACTCCATTCGCTGCAATTTCCTCAATCAACCCTAATACTTTCTCTATTGAATCCGAACGAGATTGACCGCGAGCTAATGGAATGGTACAATAGGAGCAAGGGTAATCGCATCCGTCTTGCACTTTTAAGAATGTTCGCGTTCGATCATTCACACTATATGAAGCATGATAATCTAAATCATATCGAATTTCGGAAGCAATTAATTTGGGTAAATCTTGAACAGTACGGTCGAGATAGGGGAGGATTAATTCAGGCAACTGAAATTTTTCATTTGCCCCAAGCACTAAATCTACCCCGGGAATTGCCGCAATTTCTTCGGGCTTCAATTGCGCATAACAACCAATAATAACTACTGCTGCCGCCGGATTGATTTTTTTTGCCTCTCGAACTACTTTTTTACATTTCTTGTCGGCCTGTTCCGTTACACTACAAGTATTGATTACAAATAAATCAGGATTATCCTGAAATTCCGCGCGCACAAAACCCACAGGTTCTAAAGACCTAGCAATGGAGCTTGATTCCGCAAAATTCAATTTACAACCGAGTGTATAAAAGGCAACCTTTTTCATCTAACCAATTCAGGACACAAAATAAAACAAAAATGGCGGGAAAACCCGCCATTTTCAATCATAAAGTATATAAATGCAAGATTAAAACAACTTAAATTTTCGCAGTTTTCACCGTTTTGATAATGCGAGCTGCTACTTTGTATGGATCGGCAGCTGAATTCGGACGACGATCTTCTAACCAACCTTTCCATCCTTTTTCTACTACCGCAATAGGAATACGGATTGATGCACCACGATCTGATACTCCATAAGAGAAATCATGAATCGAAGCAGTCTCATGTTTTCCAGTTAAACGCATGTGGTTGTCTGCTCCATACACCTCAATGTGCTCTTTAACAAATGGAGCAAATGAATTACAAATAGCATCGTAAGTCTCTTTTTTACCCGCTGTACGCAAAGCTGTATTCGAGAAGTTTGCATGCATTCCTGAACCATTCCAATCCAACTCTCCTAAAGGCTTACAGTGCCAGTTGATTGCAACACCGTATTTCTCACCTAAACGCTCCAATAAATAACGACCCAACCAGATTTCATCACCTGCTTGTTTAGCACCTTTGGCAAACATTTGAAACTCCCACTGACCTGCAGCTACTTCTGCATTAATACCTTCAATATTCAAACCTGCGTCAATACACAAGTCCATATGCTCTTCAATAATTTCACGACCATAAGCATTTTTTGCACCTACTGAACAGTAGTAAGGTCCTTGAGGCTCAGGATACCCATTTGCAGGGAAACCCAATGGCTTATTTGTTTCTGGATCCCAAAGGAAATATTCTTGCTCAAAACCGAACCAGAAATCATTATCATCATCTTCAATTGTTGCGCGACCGTTTGTAACGTGTGGCGTACCATCTGCGTTCAAAACTTCGCACATTACTAAATAACCATCACGGCGTGCTGGATCTGGACAAACGTAAACGGGCTTCAACAAACAATCAGAAGAACCACCTTCAGCTTGCAATGTAGATGAACCATCGAAAGACCACATATCTAAGTCTTCTAATTTTCCACTGAAATTGTTCTCGATTTTTGTCTTAGAACGTAAACTCTGTGTTGGCTTATTGCCATCCAACCAAATGTACTCCAATTTTGATTTAGCCATGATTTTATACTTAAAATGATAATAAAAATACTTTTATGCGAAAACTTGATACAAATTTAAACGAGATTTAATGAAAAACAACAGAAAATTTCACAAAAACACAATAATTCAAACGACTATTTGCAAAATCTGCAAAAAATCAAATTTATACCACACCAAATACAATTTGCAAACAGCTCAAATTAGCTATGGAAAAGTCAGACATTTTGGTTAGTTTTAAACTTCAATACATCAAGATTAATTATGGCTATAACTCGATTTAAAGCACTTGAATTAGCTCAAATGCGCGCAGGAACTCCTGTTAAACTACCTACCGAAAAAGTTAGTGATTACTATGGAAGTATGACCTTCAGTGATGAAGTCATGCGTTCGTTATTATCCCCAGAGGCATACTTAAAGATTAATACTGCGATCCAAACGGGTTCAAAAATAGATCGAGACGCGGCAGATGAAGTAGCAGCTGCTATGAAATCATGGGCTATCTCAAAAGGTGCAACGCACTATACGCACTGGTTTCAACCCTTAACCGGAACAACTGCAGAAAAACATGATTCGTTTTTTGACATTGATTTAAGCAATGGAAAAGCTGTTGAGAAATTTAAAGGATCAGCATTAGTCCAACAAGAACCTGACGCATCATCATTCCCAAATGGTGGTATTCGCTCCACTTTCGAGGCACGTGGATATACCGGTTGGGACCCATCTTCTCCAGCATTTATTATGGAGAATGCTGCTGGTACAGCTACACTTTGTATTCCATCGGTATTTGTTTCATATACAGGAGAAGCACTTGATTACAAAACACCTTTATTGAAATCCATTGAATTAATTGACAAAGCTGCTACAGCTGTGGTCAAAGAATTCTTTAATCGTGACGTAAGTAAAGTTATCCCTACATTGGGAGCAGAGCAAGAATATTTCTTAGTTGACGAAGCATTATTCAACGCCCGCCCAGATTTAGTGATGTCGGGAAGAACAGTATTTGGTCATGCACCAGCTAAAGGCCAACAATTAGAAGATCATTATTTTGGGTCTATTCCAAATCGAGCGAATGCTTTCATGGTAGATTTTGAAATTGAAGCCTTGAAATTGGGTATGCCTGTTCGTACGCGACACAATGAGGTAGCACCTGCTCAATTTGAGGTGGCGCCAACATTTGAAGAGGCCAACTTAGCATGTGATCACAACGCGCTTTTGATGGACTTAATGAATAAGGTAGCATCGAAACATAAGCTTAAAGTATTATTCCACGAAAAACCTTTCGCTGGCATCAATGGATCAGGTAAGCACAATAACTGGGCTTTAGCGACGGATACAGGAGTTAATCTATTAGGACCCTCATCGAAACCGAAAGAAAATTTACGTTTCTTAACGTTCTTTGTAAATACATTAAAAGCTGTCCATGATCGTGCTGATTTATTACGTGCATCGATTGCATCCGCAGGAAATGAACACCGTTTAGGTGCTAATGAAGCTCCACCAGCGATTGTTTCAGCATTCTTAGGATCGACGATGAGCCAGGTGTTGGACGATTTAGAAAATATGAGTGATATCGATGATATCACATTAGAAAAAGGAGATAACGTATACCTTAAACTAGGTATCAATAAAATACCTTCTTTAATTTTAGATAACACAGACCGCAATAGAACGTCTCCATTTGCTTTTACGGGAAATAAATTCGAATTCCGTGCCGTAGGATCATCTGCGAATTCAGCTGCTCCGATGACCGTTTTGAATACGATTGTGGCAGATCAATTAATCAAATTCCGTAAGGAAGTTGAGGTAATCCTTGAAAAAGGAGTGAAGAAGGAATTAGCGATTATGGAGGTTCTGAAGCAATATGTGAAGGAATCGAAGAAAATACGCTTTGAGGGTAATGGATATTCAGATGAATGGGTCGTTGAGGCTGAAAAAAGAGGTTTGTCTAATTTAAAAACAACTCCAGAAGCTTTGGCAGTATATGCTCGACCAGAATCAATCGAATTATTTACAAAACACGGAATCTATTCAAAAGAAGAGATGCACGCGCGTCACGAAATTGAATTAGAAAACTATGTGAAGAAAATTCAAATCGAATCACGTGTCATTGGAGATATGGCGATCAATCACATTGTTTCTACATCATTGAAATACCAAACACAATTGGTTGAAAACGTAAAAGGTCAAAAAGAAATCGGTATTGATCCGCATTATTTTGCCCCAACGGTGGAAATGATTAAGAAAATCTCGGAATACACGTCAAGCATCGTTCGTTTACAAAGCGAAATGACTGAAGCACGTAAGGAAGCTAATAATGTAGAAGAATTAGAAGAAAGAGCGACACTTTATGGCACAAAGGTTAAGGGCTATTTCGAAGAGATTCGCTACGCTGTAGATAAACTTGAATTAATCGTAGACGACGATGAATGGCCTCTACCAAAATACCGCGAATTACTTTTAATCAAATAATCCTACATGACAACGAACGCAAACCCTGGCTTTTCAAAGGAGGAAATCCAACAACTAAAAGACCAGTGCAAACAGGCTAACAAGCCATTTATCGTTATTGAGGATGACGATTTACCAACAGGAAATGAGAAAGAAATGGTCCACATACAGTTTGTGGGCCAATTCAATAAACAAGAAGTAATTTACGATGCGATCCTTTGCACTTTGCAACTACATTACGCTAGTGCGATTTATGAAGCTGCAGAACAAGAAGCAATTCACCATTTTCCATTGTATGTCCCTATTGAAAATAGAGATGAAACTTACGTTGAAAATGAATCGTTGGACGAAGAAGTTGAAGTAATGATTCTTGAAATCATCGACGAGCTTGAAGAAAATGACGAAATCAAAGTAAATGAATACATTGAAATCGATGAGGATTTCGAATATGGTATCGGTCTAGAAGTAGCACTTTATGTACCTTCTTTGGAAGATGATGTTATCGAAAAATTCATTTCCGATTTCAATGGCGGAACGCTTTCATTGGATCCATCTCGTTTTTCATTTCGTTCTGAAGATCCTGAGTAATACATGAGTAAATATGTTTTTTTTGCGCCAAACCCGACTAGCATAGGTTTCTTAAATGAAGAAGAATCCTTTCATGCTTGTCGGGTTTTGCGTTTAAGAAATGGTGATGCTATTCGTATTTTAGATGGAGTAGGAGGACTCTATGAAGCAGTTATTGATTCAATCGATTCAAAAAAAACAAGCTTTGTAAAACTCCAAATAATCGAAAAACAAGATAAACCAGCCTATCAGATTCATTTGTATGTGGCTCCAACCAAGCAAATGGAACGCATGGAATGGATGGTTGAGAAATGCTGTGAATTTGGCATACATTCAATCGGTTTTTTCGTTTCCAAAAACTCTGAGCGAAAAGAAATGAAATTGAATCGCTTAGAGAAAATTGCCATCGCTGCATTAAAACAATCGAAAAACCTGTTTTTACCTAAAATTCAGGCTTTAGCACCTTTAAAACAAGTCATGGATTCGATTCAAATAGGCTCTAAAGACCAAGCATTGTTTGCTCATATTAGTGATCCTCCTTTTCCTACTTTAGGCAAACAAATCGAGTTAAATAAGTCCTATCATTTATTTATCGGCCCTGAGGGAGATTTTTCGGGCGAAGAAACAAACATGTTCTTTGGCAAGAATTATATCCCATTTAGTCTAGGAAAGGCTATCCTCCGTACAGAAACGGCTTGTATCGCTACGACACACGCCATTCACCTAGCTCACGAGTAAATAGGAAAGTGACTAAAATCAGAAAAGTATTCGATTGAATTGTGCAATGTGGAGATTTTCATGTGTAAATTTGTGGCTTGAAACTTTAATTAAAATTTATGCAATTAGTACTTCCCGCATTTGTTATTCACTGGTACGTATCTTTATTTAGTCAGACATTCTTTTTACATCGATATTCAGCTCACAAAATGTTTTTGATGAGTAAGTTTTGGGAGAAATTCTTCTATTTCTTAACCTATTTATCTCAAGGTTCATCGTTCTTAAGTCCACGTGCTTATGCGATTTTACACCGCATGCACCATGCATTTTCAGATACTCCGAAAGATCCGCATTCACCCATGT
The DNA here is from genome assembly GCA_938008575.1 of uncultured Cytophagaceae bacterium. Taxonomy (GTDB): domain Bacteria; phylum Bacteroidota; class Bacteroidia; order Cytophagales; family Spirosomataceae; genus Aquirufa; species Aquirufa echingensis. Next base: position 27,682 of record CALLKB010000198.1, read on the forward strand.
TTTCAAGCAATGTTTTCACGATGATGTGGAAAACAAAGGACATTTATAATGCAGTTTTAAATCGTAAGCAAAAAGTAGAAGAGCGCTTTGAGCATGAATACCCCGTTTCTAAAACCATTGAACGCATCGGTGATTCTTGGATTTCGCGCATTGGTTGGGGTGTCGCTTATGCTTCATTATACATTGTTGCATTTATCTATTTTGATATGCATTGGGCATTTTTCTTTTTATTACCTGTTCATTTCTTAATGGGACCTGTACATGGAGCGATTGTCAATTGGTCAGGCCACAAATACGGTTATCAAAATTATGACAACCACGATCACTCAAGAAATTCATTAGTATTTGATGTGGTAATGATGGGTGAGTTGTTCCAAAACAACCACCATAAATTACCTAATCGCGTAAATTTTGCGACTAAATGGTTCGAATTTGACCCTACGTATCCACTAATCAAATTATTGACTTGGTTACGAATCATTCGTCCAAACGTAAAAGATCCCAATGCTAAATTCTAGCATCAAAAAAAAGGCTATCGAAATGATAGCCTTTTTTCATTTATAGAGCTAAGTCGATCTGAAAGCGTTCCAAATAATCAGACACACGCTTGATAAATCCTCCACCTAGAGATCCATCGACAACTCGGTGGTCATAGGAATGCGAGATAAACATCTTTTGACGAATCGCAATTTGATCCTCGCCATTTGGCCCAGTAATGACCGCAGGTTTCTTTTCAATTACGCCGAATGCCATAATTGCAACTTGTGGCTGAACGATAATCGGTGTACCCATCAAATTCCCAAAACCACCGATATTCGAGATCGTGTAGGTTCCACCTTCTAAATCGGCTGGTGTTAATTTATTTTTCCGTGCGCGATTTGATAAATCATTTACCTTTTTCGTCAATTCAACTAATGACAGCTCGTCGACATTATGAATGACAGGCACAATTAAATTACCATTGGGTAAAGCAACTGCCATACCTATATTAATTTGCTTATGCTGCACGATGTAATTCCCCTCCACAGAAATATTAATCCCAGGAAAATCCTTAATCGCCTGCGCAGTGGCCATAAATAAGAGCGGTGTATAAGTAATGGGCTCTTTATATTTCTCCAAAAACTTCGCCTTATTTTGCTCACGCCATTGTACCAAAGCGGTAATATCAGCTTCTAAAAAAGATGTAACATGGGGAGAAATACGTTTTGAATCCGACATACGTTCAGAAATCATCTTCCGCATGCGATCCATTTCAATTACCTCGTCACCAGGCAAACGCAATCCTGGACCCTGACTCAAGGTTCCCGAGGCAACCATACGTTTAGAATTACGTACAGCAATGTAATTCAAGACGTCTTTCTTGGTCACTCGACCATCCATACCTGAACCACGAATTTCACTTAATTCCCGTTGAGACACTTTCTCTTGTTGGCATATCTGCTTAATCAACGGCGAAACCCACGGATTAGACTTATCAGTGCTCGTATCAATGTTTTGACCTAAACTTAAGTCGGTCAATGCCGCCAACTCAGGTTCGGGGTGAAAAACATCGGATGCTTCAAATGACTTTTTCTCAACAGGCACATCATCGTTGGCATCAATGATGCAGATGGCTTTTCCAATAGTAGCCACTTGACCTACAGGAATGAGAATCTGTTTCAAATATCCTGCCACCGGCGATGGAACTTCTGTATCTATTTTATCGGTCGCAACCTCTAGAATAAATTCATCGGCTTCCACGTAATCACCTGGTTGTTTTAACCAGTTTAAAACGGTCGCTTCCATGATACTTTCACCCATTTTGGGCATCGTGATTTCTGTGATTGCCATATTATTCTGCCAAATCGTTTAATAAATATCTGCGCAACAAATTAATTGCTGTTAAAGAACTCAAATGTATGTTTTGAATACGTGTGCCACCTTGCGTTAATTTGCGAGCAATAACACCGTTCGGATGTGCTAATGCTATCCAAATAGTTCCAACAGGCTTTTCGTCCGTTCCGCCATCAGGTCCTGCAATCCCCGAAGTGGCTAGCGCATAGGTCGTACCTAAATTCTTCCGCGCGCCTGTAGCCATAGCCATCACACAAGTATCACTTACGGCTCCTTCGGTATCTAAAATATCTTGAGAAACACCTAATTGTTTCACCTTTACCTCATTCGCATAACTAATAATACCCCCTTGAAAATAAGCGGAACTTCCCGCATGCTGGGTAAATTGATGCGCTAAATACCCTCCGGTACAACTCTCGGCAACCGCCAATGTTGCTTGTTGGTCTACGAGCAACTGACCCACCACACTTGCCAATTCATCTTTTTCCCTTCCAAAAATATAGCCTTTGATCAATGGCATAACCTTTTCAAACTCGGCCTCAATATCGGCATGTAATTGAACTTTATCTTGCCCAAAGCCGGTTAGGCGAAGTTTTACTATACCCAAAGAGGGCAAATAAGCTAATTTCAAATGGGAGGGTAATTGTAATTCCCAGTCCTGAATTAAATCAGATAAATAGGATTCACCGATCCCAACTACTTTTCTGATTTGATGAACAATGACAGGGAGTTTAAAATGCGTGGTAATTCGTGGCAAAACCTCCGTTTCCATGATGGCTTTCATTTCGAAAGGAACTCCTGGCATAGAAACCCATATTGTATCTTGTTCGTTGAACCACATCGCTGGCGCAGTTCCTTGTTTATTTGGAATAAAGGTGCATTTCGTGGGTAAAAGCGCCTGATCACGATTTATATCACTTAATTCACGCCCTCTTTTGGCAAAGAAATCCGTCACATCTTGTAAGGCCTCAGGATGATAGGCGAGGGGGCAATTGAAAAAATCAGCTAATATTTTTTTCGTCAAATCATCTTTGGTAGGTCCAAGTCCGCCTGTAATAAATACGATATCGGCGCGCTTTTGTGCTTCTTGTAGAATTTGAACAATCTCATCGCGCTGATCACCTACGGAGGACTTCCGCACGGTTTTGATACCGATTTTATCGAGTTCTAAACTAATCCATTGGGTATTCGTATCCAGGATTTGACCGTAGAGAATCTCATCGCCAATGGTAATTATTTCTGCTCGAACCATTTAGTTTTCTTACTTTTGTACGAAAATACGATTTAATTCGTTTGGAAACACACGGATGAATCGAAAAACAAATAGCCCGAATGAAACATTCTGAAATCAATTTCAAAATACAATTAGACGATAACAGCATTCCTGAACAAATCTCTTGGTCAGCGACGGATAACCCCAACGAAGGAATCGAAGAAACCAAAGCGATATTGGTGGCAACATGGGATCCCTACCACAAGGGAACTTTAACCTTGCCATTGTGGACAAAAGACATGGAAGTGTTGGATATGAAGCGATTCTTCATTGAAATCATGGGAACAGTAGGCGATGCCGCATTGCAAGCTACTGGAGATTCAGAGTTTGCACTCGAAGTGGAACAAGTGTGTAAAAAACTATCTCAAAACTTAAAGAAAGAAATTACAGCGGCCTCAAAAGGCCAATAATCCAAACGCATGCGTTCATTCAAATTCATTGTTTTATTATCCTTCATTGCTTCAAGCGGATTCGCACAAAAAGGAATTAACTTCCTTAAAACCAGCAATTTAAATTCAGCAATCGCTGCAGCAAAGCAACAAAATAAATTGTTGTTTGTGGAAGTTTACGCACCCGATTGCCACATTTGCAATTCGTTCAAAGGTACGTTTGCCCAACCGCAAGTAGGGACATTATACAACACGAATTTTGTCAATTTTCAATTAGATATTCGTAAACCTGAAAGCCAACGGATCCTCCAACAGTTGAAGGTGATTATCAATGCGACACCTACATTCTTGTTTTTTGAGCCTAAAACGATGAAACTCGTCCAGGCTAAAGCCTTTGGAGAGCGTGAAAATTCGATTTTAAATGTAAATAGTATTGCTCAGAAAGCTGCAAACCCAACAGAACAAGCTAGCAATTTCGCTACTAAATTTAAGTCGGGGGACCGAGGATTCGCATTCCTATTAAATTATGCACAATATGCTCGTTTGACAGCTGATACGGCAACTAATATCAAGGTTGTGAATGAGTTAGTCAAAGTAATGCCGACAAATCAATATGTCAGTCAGAGCGCTTTGAACATCATTCAAATGGTGATGATGAACAATAACAATGCTCTATTTGATTATTTCGTAGGGCATTTAGCGCAATATAATCGTATCGCTGATCCCGGTTTGGTTAAAATGATTTATGAAAATGTGTTTCAAATCGTGATGACAAGCTCACAGATTAATAAATTATCCAGTGCAGATATCAAGCGCATGAAAGACCAAATGGCTAAATGCGAAATCGATAAAGGATCCGTTATTAGAAGAACGTGGATGGCGGAGAGCACGCTCTTATTTAAGCAAAAGAAGGGGATGGCAGCGATTAAGATAATTGAAAACCTAATCAATGAATTACCGAGTGCCCCTGGGCCCAAAGAATATCAATATCTCTGTGATTTTGTTAAATCAAAGACCAAGGACAAAGCGGCACTAAAATTCGCACAGACGAATTGGTGTAAATTCGGCTTGAAATAATTAGCGAAGGAAAGCGCGATACAGCATAACCAAAACACAAAACAAAAACATCACAATCGATATTTTGTTGATTGTGTGCATCGTACGAATGTTAAAGTTGGTAGGAGCACCCGGTTTTGGCTTTTGAAATACACGAACAAAGTATTTAAAAACTTCGCCAATTTTAAAAAGTTCTGTTAATCTGCTCATATTTATTCGTTTATAGACGGTTCACGCCAATCTCCATTTTCTTTAATCAAGGTAATTAACTCATCTACTGCAGAATCAGCCGGGACAGATTTTTTAACAACTTCTTGCCCTTTGTACAAGGCGATCTTATCTTTTCCTATCCCTACATAGCCATAATCCGCATCGGCCATTTCACCGGGGCCATTCACAATACAACCCATGATACCAATTTTAATACCTTTTAAATGATCTGTCACTTGGCGAATTTTAGCTGTTGTTTCTTGTAGATCAAATAATGTCCGACCACAAGAAGGGCAGGAGATGTATTCTGTTTTGGAAATCCGAACCCGACTTGCCTGTAAGATACCGAAGGCTGTTGCGTTTAATATCGCATTTTTCCCGGTCATATAAGGCATCGACAACATGATGCCATCTCCGAATCCATCAATTAATAATCCACCAGCATCTGTAGGCGCAAATAATTGCAATTGATTCTCATCTACATTGGGATAAGCCATTTTAATGACAACGGGAATAGCTATGTTACGATGTACAAGTTCAAAAAATCCTCGGCGCATTGCTGCCATCTGATGCGCGTTACTGCTATGTAAGACCAACACAACATTAGTCAATCCATCAAATTGGACATTAGCTAATTCCTCTGCTTCAATTGAGACGAAATTCAATTCAGCGTGCTTTAAATTCGCTGAATTCCATTCATCCATCGTAAATAAGGGATAAACTTGAGGACTCCCATTCCAAGATTCTGAATTAACGATTTGCTTTAATCCATTCGGTAACATAAAATCCACCGAATGCTTACCCGTATAAATGTAATCAGCTCCTAAATCATTCATCGCCCATTTATCAGGCTCAGGAAGATAAAAGTGGCCTATGGCCTTCAAATCATCCATTTGAATACGTGTCATTTGAGAAAAATCAGCAATAACACGAGGAACTTGATGCCCACCAAAATTCAACAATTCGTTGGTTTGTCGGCGCTCATGCGCAAACGGGTTTATCGGCGAAACATAGGGTTTTTCGATCTCAAAAGGTACAATAGGCAAACTTTGAGAACTTCTGAATTCATACCTACGAACTAATTCTTGCGCGACTGGAATTTCAAATTCAGGATCTTCCGTTAAGGAAACTCGAATCGTATCACCTAAACCATCTTCCAGTAAGGTTCCAATACCCACAGCCGATTTAATACGACCATCTTCGCCTTCACCCGCTTCCGTCACACCTAAATGCATTGGATAGGCTTTAAAACCTCCGTCTGCTAATTTCTTACTTAGCAAACGATACGCTTCTACCATGACTTGCGTATTCGAAGATTTCATCGAAAGGACGATATTCGAATACTTTTCGTCCTCGCAGATACGCAAAAATTCCAAAGCCGATTCCACCATGCCCAAAGGAGTATCGCCATAACGGCTTAAAATGCGATCCGATAAAGAACCATGATTGGTTCCAATGCGCATTGCAGTTCCATATTCTTTACAAATCTTCACCAAAGGCAAAAATTTATCACGAATCCGATCTAATTCCGCTTGATAAGAAGCATCAGTATAATCAATGGTTTCAAAGCGTTTTTTGTCAGCGTAGTTTCCTGGATTAATCCTTACTTTTTCCACAATCCTAGCAGCTAATTCGGCTGCATTGGGTGTAAAATGTATATCTGCAACCAAGGGAGTGGTATAACCTCTTTCGCGTAGACCTTTACGAATATTCTCTAAATTTTGCGCCTCTTTAACGGATGGAGCCGTAATTCGAACTAACTCACAACCTGCATCGATCATACGAATGGCCTGATCGATGGAACCTTGGGTGTCCATTGTGTCAACCGTAGTCATGGATTGAATCCGAATGGGGAAATCTGATCCCATGTACAAATCACCAATTTGAACAGGAATTGTTTCCCGCCGTTGATAGGACCAAAGGGAGGGAGCATACTGATTGCCATCGGCAATTAAATGAGCATTCGGAGAATCAATGAGTCGAGTCATAAAACAAAATTACAAAGAAAAGCCCCATCTACCAATGGAAAGATGGGGCTGCTTCCAAACATATCTTTCTATTACCAAGAACTCTTTTTATGTCCAATTGTTGCATAAAAAAGGATAAATAAATAGCAAGGAATCATAATCACATAAGCCAACTGTGTATCACCTAAACGATCGGCTATCGAACCATAAACTAACGGAACTAAAGCTCCTCCAGAAATCATCATAATAATGAGCGCTGAACCTATTTTCGTGAATTTACCCAAGCCCTGAATGGCTAATGGCCATAACGCTGGCCACATCAAAGCATTCGCAAGTCCCAACAAAGCGATCGATAAAACAGATAAATAACCGTCTAAGACAACGGCTCCGATAGAAAATAATATCCCCAAAATAGCCGAGTAATTCAAGGCTTTTTGTTGGCTTAAATACTTGGGAATAAACAAGATTCCTACGACATAACCCGCCAACATGCCATATAGCGTGTAGCTTGTAAATGATTTGGCTACATCCATACTAAAACCCTTGGAAACACCGTAATTGATAATCGTATCACCCGCCATTACTTCCACTCCCACATAAAGGAAAAAGGCGATAAGCCCCAGCACTAAATTCGGATAAGCCCAAACACTCGACTTTGAAGCTAAGGCTTCTTCTGCTGTTTCTTCAGCCTCTACTTCAGGCAAACTTGATAAACGAACCCATAAAGCTAAGGCAACCAGAATAACTGTCATGATTCCATAAGGCATAATTACCGTTGCTAGGTTGGCCGGTCCAGCGGCTGAGGACAATAATAAGCCACCAAAAATCACTTGGCTTAATATCCCAGCCACTTTATTGCAAATTCCCATCACGGAAATCCGTTGCGCGGCTGATTCTGATGGCCCCAAAATGGTTACATAAGGATTCGATGCTGTTTGTAGAAGTGCCAAACCCGTACCAATCACAAAAAGCCCTAATAAAAACAAAGGATAGTTTTCAGCCTTCGCTGCAGGAATGAATAATAAGGTACCCACGGCCATGGCCAAAAGACCGAATGACATTCCATTTTTAAAACCCGTTTTAGCTAAAACCCAAGAAGATGGGATTGCCATTACGAAATAGGAAATAAAGAATGCCGATGTAACAAGTAAGGATTGAAAGTTATTCAATTGAAATGCCTCCTTAAAAAAAGCAATCAAAACGGAATTGACCCAAGTCACAAATCCGAATACAAAAAAGAGTATTCCGATCATGATTAATGGGCCATTGGATTGTTTCGTGTTTGTCATAGGTTTAGTATTGATCGTTTAAAGCAAAAATTGGTTGATTTTTTTTCCATTTACCGCGTGTAAAATCAGGTATTGGGATAGGAGCGGAGCCCTTCTTAATAGACTCCTCAGAAAGTGGAGCAATAGCAGACCAAGCCGCCGCATCATATACGTCGATTGGTGGAGCTACTTTCTCCTTAATTGCCTCGATAAAGGCTCTTAACACAAAATAATCGATCCCTCCGTGGCCTGCATTCTCCGCATCCGCTGCGTGTGCTTTCCATAAGGGGTGATCGTATTTCTCTAAATAGGGCTTGGCTTCTTCCCAGCGATGCGCTTTGGGCGAAACACCTTCGATATAGATCGATTTATTATCTTCCATCCATAAACCTTTCGTTCCTTGAACTCGGAAGCCTAAAGAATAGGGACGTGGGGAATTCGTATCATGTGTAATGAGAATGGTTTCCCCATTGACACATTTGATCATCGTTTGGACGATATCACCGCATGTGAAATCCACTTTCGCATTTGGATGATCCGCGCCTCCTTTTTCTACAATGTAATTATGTAGTCCCAAAGCAGGAGTAGCCATCGCCGTTAGATAAGCAAACTGATTTCCTCTATTGATATTTAACATCTCCGCCACCGGTCCTAAACCGTGTGTTGGATACAAATCTCCATTGCGATCGACAGAATGTTGGGTACGCCATTTGGCCTCAGAAAAACCTTTCTCCCCAAACTCCACACCGCCACCATAGGCCTGTTTTCCATCATTAAATTTCACCTCGCGTAAATCATGTTGGTATCCACATTGTACGTGAGAAAGAGATCCGAACATTCCTTGTCGAACCATATTTAGGGTTGCCATCACATCCCGACGATAACATACGTTTTCCAAAATCATGCAATGTGATCCAGTCTTTTCGTACATGTTGACTAAATCCCAAGATTCTTGTAGCGTTACCGTAGCAGATACTTCAACTCCAGCATATTTCCCTTGTTTCATGACTTCCAAAGCCATGGGAACATGCCATTCCCAAGGGGTGGCAATCACAACGCCATCGATATCTGAACGTTTTGCTAGATTTTCAAAATCTTTTTCAGTCTTGCCGTACACGGCAGGAGCGGGGCGACCCTTATCTGCCACCATCTTTAAGGCAATATCAATCGCTTTGGGATCTAGGTCACAAATAGCTACAACCTCTACATCTGGACGATACATAGCCATTTCAAGGTGATTTTGCCCTCTTAATCCCACACCGATGAAACCTAAACGCACTTTCGTTTGTTCTTCTGGTATATGTCTTAAAAAGGTGGGGAATAATGCGGTACCGGAGGTGTATACTAAGGAATCGGAGATAAACTTCCTTCTTTTCATTTTGTTAATGATAGGTCTAATAGGTGTTATAAAGATGAAATTTAAGGAAAATACTTTAAATTTATAAGAATTTAGAAAAAATGAC
>CALLKB010000199.1 GCA_938008575.1 uncultured Cytophagaceae bacterium
TAATTGAATCTTCAGAAATACGAGCTTTCGTAGGGGCAGGAGCTGCCGCTGCTTTAGGTTCAGCAGCCTTAGGTGCTTCTGCAACTTGTACAGGTGCTGGTGCTGCTACAGCAGCAACTGGAGCCGCTGCAGGTGCAGCTGATTCAGCTGCTAAAATTGGTTGGAAGTCTGTACCAGGCTCACCAACAATGGCAATAATGCCATCAACAATAACACCTTCGCCTTCTTTTGCACCAATGTATAATAATGTACCATCTTCGTAGTTTTCCAACTCCATGGTAGCCTTGTCAGTCTCAACTTCAGCAATAATATCGCCACTCTTGACAACATCACCTGTTTTCTTTAACCATTTAGCAATGACGCCTTCCACCATCGTATCGCTCATTTTAGGCATACGAACAGCTTTCGCTTTAATTCCACTTAAATCAATGGCTGGAGCTGCTGCAACTGGTGCAGGTGCTGCCGCTTGTGGGGCTGCTTCAACAGCAGCAGGCGCCGTAGCTGTGGCTGCAGCTACAGGAGCTTGCAATAAAGCTGAATAATCTTCACCAGGGGTTCCAACTACCGCAATAATGCCATCTACAGGTACAGCTTCACCAGCCTTAATGCCAATGTATAACAATGTACCATCTTCGTAATTTTCTAATTCCATCGTCGCTTTGTCAGTTTCCACTTCCGCGATGATATCTCCAGACTTAATTACGTCTCCTTCTTTTTTAAGCCAATTTGCAATAACACCTTCTACCATGGTGTCACTCATCTTGGGCATTCTTATTACTTCAGCCATGCTTTTATATTTGAATTTCAAAAATACGCTTAATACGCTTATTTTAAAAGATTTTATTAAAAATTATTTGATTTAATCTAGTTTTAAAACGGCCATAAACGCTTCTTGTGGGATTTCTACATTACCCACTTGACGCATACGTTTCTTACCTTTCTTTTGTTTCTCCAATAATTTACGCTTTCTCGAAATATCACCACCATAACACTTTGCCAAAACGTCTTTACGCAATGCCTTCACTGTTTCTCTAGCTATGATTTTTTGACCAATCGCCGCCTGAATCGCAATTTCAAACTGTTGGCGTGGCAACAACTCACGTAATTTCTCACATAAACGTTTACCCCAATCGTAAGCTTTGTCTCGGTGTACAATGGCCGACAAAGCATCTACTTTTTCGCCATTTAACATGATATCTAATTTAACCATGTAACCCGGCTCATAGCCTTTATATTCATAATCCAATGAAGCATACCCACGCGAAATGGTCTTCAATCGGTCAAAGAAATCAAATACAACTTCAGATAAGGGCATATCAAATGTCAGCTCAACACGATCTGTAGTTAAATAGATTTGATTAACTAAAATACCACGCTTATCCATGCACAAACTCATAATCACACCCGTGTATTCGGATTTAGTAATAATCTGCGCTTTGATATAAGGCTCTTCAATGATATTAATTAAGTTAGGTTCAGGTAACTCACTGGGTGCTGAAACCCATTGCGTTTCTCCTGCCGTCGTTAAAACTTTGAATTTTACGGATGGAACTGTTGTAATAACAGTCATGTCAAATTCACGCTCTAATCGCTCTTGCACAATTTCCATGTGCAACATCCCCAAGAAGCCACAGCGGAATCCAAAACCTAAGGCAGCCGATGTTTCCGGTTCCCAAACTAAGGATGCATCATTCAATTGCAATTTCTCCATGGCATCACGCAAGTCCTCAAACTCTGATGTTTCTACCGGATAAATACCAGCAAATACCATCGGTTTAACTTCCTCAAATCCTTGAATAGCTGATTTACATGGATTAGCCACATGCGAAATTGTATCCCCAACCTTAACTTCTTTGGCTTCTTTGATACCCGAAATTAAATAACCTACATCACCTGTTTTGATGATAGATTTTGGTTCTTGCTCTAATCCTAGGGTTCCAATTTCATCGGCAAAATATTCTTTGCCTGTGTTCATGAACTTGACACGATCTCCTTTTTTGATTTCCCCATTATATACACGGAAAATAACTTCGATTCCACGATATGAATTAAATGTAGAGTCAAAAATTAAAGCTTGTAAGGGTTCTGAAGGCTCTCCTTTAGGAGCAGGTACACGTGTTACCACGGCATCTAGAATATCTTGAATACCAATTCCCTCTTTTCCTGAAGCATGAATGATATCTTCTTTTTTACATCCGATTAGGTCAATGATTTGATCAGAAACCTCATCAGGCATTGCACCAGGTAAATCAATCTTATTCAATACAGGAATGATTTCCAAATCGTGGTTGATCGCTAAATATAGATTGGAAATCGTTTGCGCTTCAATTCCTTGAGAGGCATCCACGATTAATAAGGCTCCTTCACATGCCGCAATGGAACGGGAAACTTCGTAACTAAAATCGACGTGACCCGGGGTATCAATCAAATTGAAAGTATATACCTCGCCATCTTTCGGATATTGCATTTGAATCGCATGCGATTTGATCGTGATACCACGCTCACGTTCTAAGTCCATGTCGTCCAACAATTGATTCATCATATCGCGCTTCTGCACGGTATTAGTGAATTCAATTAATCGATCGGCCAAAGTACTCTTACCATGATCAATGTGTGCGATAATGCAAAAATTACGAATGTTTTTCATGTATGTTTTTTACTACTAATATGTTTGGCTGACCCATTGCATGAGTATTGCCGATAAATATCCTCCATAAGTACCAATGGCATATCCTAATAATGCCAAAATGACGCCTAATGGAGCTAAAATGGGACTAATTGCCGTTGCTATCACAGATGTAGAAGCAATACCGCCCACATTAGCCTGCGATGCAATGGCCATGTAGTGGTATGGGGCTTTAATCCATTTCCCAACTACAAATATAACTAAGCCATGAATGCTTATCCATATAAATCCTGTAAATAGTAGGAGTGGAGTTGAAAATAAATGACTTAATGATATTTTTAATCCGATGGATGCAATGATAAAATACAGGAATAGTGTTGCAATAACATCTCCGCCTGCTGTGTACAAGCGCTTCAAAGGACTTAGCCCTAATCCAATTCCCATAAAGGTACAAATGAAGAATGTCCAAAAACTTTGATTTAGGAATGTTATGGCGATCAATTCGGTCAGATAACTACCAGAATAAGTACTCAAAAGAGTTATTAGGAATCCTAAACCTAAAATATAGATGAGATTATTGAACGTAAATTTCTTGACAGTCAAATCTTCCTCCCAATCAACAGAAATGTCGTGGTGGTTATACGACGCCTTTAGGTATTGATTAATCTTGAGTTGGAATGGAATCAAAAATAATAAGATAGCCAACCACGTTTCACCAAAAAATACGTCAACCGTTACAGCTTTGGCCAACTCATCGGCATTCGGTAAAAATATTGCATTTAATGCCATTTGATTTGCAGTTCCACCTATCCACGATCCAGCAATCGTCGATAAGCCTCTAAATGATTCTGCATTAAATTCAGTTGGGAAAAAATAATGACTAATCATTAAGGAAATAGGTCCACCAATGATGACACCCAATGCTCCAACGAGGAATAAGATAATCGGTTTCCGACCGATAGCTTTTAGTTTAGCTAAAGGAAGACCTAAGGTGAAATAAAAGATACAAAAGGGCAATAGCGTTTTAGCTAAAGTTCCATTAAGATCCGTGTTTCCAATTACAATGATACCCTGCTCGACCAATAAGGATGGCAGAAAATAACAAAATAATAAGGGAGGTATGACACTAAATACGAGTTTGACGATTTTAGATTTCAATTTCGACAGGTAGAAAATACCCGCGAGCATGATAATCAAACTGATAAAGATGTATAGCTCTCCTTGAATCATGCCTGTGACATTAGCGACTCAATCTCCTCGATATCGATTGGAATATTTGCCATTAAATTAATGGCGGGTCCATCGGTTATCAATAAATTATTTTCTAAACGAATACCTATGCCTTCTTCCCGGATGTATATTCCTGGCTCACAGGTTAATACCATGCCTGCTTCGAAAGGTTTATATTTATCCCATACATCATGAACATCTAAACCCAAATGATGTGCAACCCCATGCATAAAGTATTTTTTAAACAAAGGTTGGTTAGGGTCTTGATTATCAACATCTTGTCTTGTGAACAAACCTAAGCCTATCAATTGCTCTTCCATGAACTTTTCAACTGATTTTTGATAATCTACCCAGTAAATACCTGGACGCATTAAATCAATTGCATAATCTAATACAGCTTGTACAGCCTTGTAAACTTCTTTTTGACGTGGACTAAATTTTCCATTAACTGGAATAGTTCGTGTCATATCAGCATTATAATTGCCATAACAAGCCCCAACGTCTAATAAAATTAAATCGCCGTCTTTACATTCACGCTCGTTTTCAATATAGTGTAAAACACAGGCATTAGCACCAGAAGCTATGATAGGAGAGTAAGCAAATCCTCCACTACGAGATTTGATGAATTCATGAATGAACTCTGCTTCGATCTCGTTTTCCCAAACACCGGGTTTAGTAAATCCTAAAACACGTCTAAATCCATTTTCTGTTATATCAATTGCCTTTTGCATAGCTGCTAATTCTGCAGGCTCTTTCTTCATACGTAAGGTATTCAGAATAGGGGCTAGTCGGCCAATACGATGAAGCGGATATTTGTCTTTAATTTCTTGAACAAGTCGCGCGTTTTGTGTTTCAACTAATGAACTATTGCGCATATGTTCATTGTCGATCATATAAACCGTATCAGCTGAATAGATCAAGGTTTTTAAAATTGCCTCAAAATTGCTCGTCCACTGAATGTTTTTAATTCCACTAATAGCAGTCGCTTCTTCTTTGGAATATTTATGGCCTTCCCAAATTGCGATTAATTCAGAGGTTTCTCGCACAAAAGCAATTTCTCTTAAATGCGCCTCGGGTGCATCAGGATAGATTAATAGAAGTGTTTCTTCTTGGTCTAGTCCCGACAAATAGAATAAATCTGTTTGTTGCTTAAATCCCATGCTACCATCTGCATTCGTTGGCATAATGTCATTTGAACTAATTAACACCATGGATTTAGGTGGTAATTCCGCAATTAATTTGTTGCGGTTCTTGATAAATAGCTCTGAAGGAAAAGGTTGATAGCGCATCTTATTTTTTACACTGATAAATGATTTCTTCTAACGGCAATGCCATTCGATTACTCTCGTTGGTTCCTAATTTTTCAATCATATTGACGGGAATTACCGTAAAACCTGAATTTTCTAGTTGCTTACCAAAATCCCGACCATAAATTCGAAGATGATCATCCTGTAAAAAATGAATCTCTCGTTCTTTCGGATCTGTAATGCTTGCATCCTCATAGGTTGTTTCGCGATCATATCGTTGCGGACTTTGACACAAAGCAAATCCTTCAGGCTTTAATACCCGACGAATTTCTTGCATGCAACGTACATCATCTTTTACGTGCTCTAATACGTGGTTACAAAATACCACATCGAAAGAATTATCTGGAAATGGAATATCATGTAAATCCATTTTCACTTTCGCCAAAGGGGATTCGATATCAGCAGTTATATAATTGTCTCCCAAATAGTTTTCGAACCTTTCAATGAAGCAATATTCTGGTGCTACATGCAGAACGCGCGGTTTTGATGTGTAGAAATTGGTTTCATTTTTAAGAAACATATGCATTAATCGATGTCTTTCTAAACTTAAACAGGAAGGACAAAGTGCATTTTCCCTAGGCTGTAAGCGTCCG
>CALLKB010000200.1 GCA_938008575.1 uncultured Cytophagaceae bacterium
TCATCCATGTTTTTTTGTTATTCATAATCTTAATTGTTAGTCAGTCGCTAGTCAATAGTCACTAGTCAGGTTGTTTAATTTTTTCATTTAAAATATACTCAGCTTTTCCTCTGAGGGTCCCTAGGTTAAAACCTAGGGTTATAAAAAATTCTTATGCCACATCTCTTCACTCTTACTTCTAAACTCTTACCTCTTCATTCTTAGCTCTTAACTAAAACGTCAAACTCTTCCCTTGGTAATAATCCAAAATCTTCGTCCGAAACACAAAATCGTATTTCACCTGAATCAAAGCCAAACGCGCCTTATCCAAATTCGTCTTCTGTAAATTATAGCTCACAAAATCAATCGTTCCCGCATTAAAACGACTCTCTGACGCCCGGAAACTTTCCTCCAAGGCCGAAACTTGTTGGGACGATGCCTCAAACTTATTCGCCGCATTTACCATATTGACATAAGCCTGCTCAATATTTTGACGTAAAGTCAAACGAGCTTTTTCTGCCTCAATTTCTGCATTTTGCTTCTGCAATCCCGCCTGCATCACCCGCGTGCGATTCGCATATTTGGCAAAAATCGGAATGTTTAAATTCAATGAAACCACTTTGTTCTGCGTGTTATTCAATTGATCAAAATACGCCACCGTCGTTCCCTCACCATATTTCGGCTGTACCGTTGACACCGGATAATTTGTTCCGGCAATTGCAACAGATCCTAAGTTGACCGTTTGGGTTCCTAATAATTCCACCGACTTCAATGCATTCGATTGATTCGCCGACCAGCTTCCACTCATCGATAGGGTAGGGAGGCGTAAGGCTTTCGCAACATCCACGCCTTTCGCAGCTCCTTGCACGCGGAAATCCGCGGCACGAACTAAAGGTTGAATGTCCAAGGCTTTGGCATAAATCGCATCGACCGATAAATCATAAGCCTTCGAGGAAGGAACCGGCACTTGAATCCGTTGCAAATCAAATGCCCGAATGCTCGAATCATTCAATAATTGTTGCAAAGTCAATTTGTTGATATCCAAGGTGCTTTGAAAAGACACGACATTGGATTCTTCATTCGCCAACTGGGCCTTCAAATCCAAGACATTCGATATCGGCAAAGTACCTGCAGTCACTAATTTCTGCGTACGCTCAATCTGTAATTTGGTGATTTCCGTCTGCGCTTTGGCAATCGATAATTGATCCTCCGCATTCAAAATAGACAAATACGAAAGAACCACCTGCAAAGCAATATTTTCCCGCATCGATTGCAAATCCTGCTGCGTCGCCTTCAAGGAATATTCATTTTGCAAGACCGTATTACGCAACTGACCGCCATTAAAGAGCGTCATATTCGCATTCAAGCCCACATTATTGTAATTGATATTACGCGAATCATAACCATTGGTATACGGGTTAATCGACCGACCAAAACTCGCCGCCTGATTAATATTTCCCCCCAAAGATGGCAATTGATTATATTTCGCTTGTTGGTACGTCAACTCCGCATTCTTCAAGTTCACCTCATAAGACTTCACCGTCAAATTATGCTGCAGCGCGATGTCCACGGCTTGGCTTAAACTCAAATGAACCACCTGCGCATTGCCTTGAATGGCGGTCTGCGCGTGAGCTCCCCAGGACAATCCTGCCAACAAGGTAAGCGAAAGGTATTTTTTAATAGACATAGGCGTCGATAGAATTAGTTCACAATAATACACAAATGCGTTTTGTGCAAGTTTGATTTTTGGATAAACGGCAAGAGTCGCTGATAAAATCCGCGATTACTGCACAACAGGGAAACGGCGTTTCGCCTCCGCACGCGAAAAAGCATTAAAATGCCACCACTCAAATTCAATCCGCATAAAGCCCGCTGCTTGCATGGCTTCCCGCAAAATCAATCGGTTTTGGTAAGCTTTTTGGCTAAGTTGGCCTGATGCCAAAAACACCCGCTCCTTGGAAGGATAAGCCAAATCGCCAAAAAAATCATATTTCGTTCCCATGTCCAAAGGCTTTCCATTCGCATCCGCCACCGTTAAATCCAAGGCAGATCCATAATTATGAATGGAATGTTGCTTCGGATCCGCCACGTATTTTTGGCGCTCTGAGGGCGGATATTGTGTCAGCGTATTCCACAAAACCCATTGAATGGATAGGGGACGTGCGGCATCGTAAATCAATAAATGAAATCCTGGGTGTTTCTTTTCTAGGGCAGCCTGCGCTTGTTGAAGCATCGCCATAACCGGTTTTTGCACATAGGCATGTCGCAGACAACCATAAACATCCTTGCCCATGAAATTATCCGCTGTCCCATATTTCAAATCCACCATTACCCCGGGGGCATTCGATGTAACTTCAAGCAAGCCTTGTTTTTCCATGGCAAGCTCATACGAACACGTCGTTTTTTGTGCCCAAGCAGCAAAGGTGAGGAGGACTAAGGCAATCGTGCGCATAATAATCGGAGATTTTGCCTAAATTTAACCAAATTTCCTCGACCCTATGGCATTAAATTGGATTTGGTTTTTATTCTTCGGTGTGGCTTTTGTGGTCGCAATTATTCAATATCTCTTCTTTGGGAATGCCGAAATATTCAAAATCCTCGTGGATGGCATGTTCGATTCCGCTGAACTAGCCGTCATGAAAATTGCCTTGCCTTTGGCAGGTGTTATGACTTTTTTCATGGGCATCTTACAAGTAGGAGAGAAGGCGGGAGCGATTCAATTTTTAGCCAAACGCATCGGACCCTTTTTCACCCGTTTGTTTCCGGAAATTCCCAAAGACCATCCGGTGCACGGGCAAATGATCATGAATTTTTCAGCCAATTTATTGGGTTTAGACAATGCGGCGACGCCTTTTGGTCTGAAAGCGATGCAGAGTTTACAAGAAGTAAACCCCGATAAAGATACGGCCTCCAATTCTCAAATCATGTTTTTGGTACTGCATTCCGCAGGCCCTGTATTGATTCCTTTGAGTATTATGGCCCAACGGGCCATTTATGGAGCGCAAGACGCCTCTGATATCTTCATTCCTTGCCTCATGGCAACTTATGCGACGACAATTACGGGTCTGATTTTTGTATCCATCAAACAAAAAATCAACTTATTAGAACCTGTACTTTTCGCCTGGTTGGCCGGCCTAACCGCCTTTCTCGGAGCCATCTTGTGGTACTTCAGTTCCTTACCCAAAGAGGCCATCGAAATGCAGTCTAAAGTCTTCTCGAATGGCTTTCTATTCTTGCTGATTTTCTCTTTCATTGCCGCGGGAATGCGCAAGAAAATTGACATTTTCGGAACGTTTGTGGAGGGCGCTAAAGGCGGATTTGAGACTTCCGTGAAAGTCATTCCATATTTAGTGGGGCTATTAGTCGCGATTTCTTGCCTGCGTAATTCGGGCGTTTTGGGCTATATGGTTGACGGAATCAAATACTTGGTGGATTTGTCGGGCATCGACAACCGCTGGGTGGATGCGATGCCTACCGCCTTGTTGCATCCAGTGAGTGGCAGTGGATCGCGCGCGATGATGATTGATACGATGAAAACTTTCGGATCTGACTCTTTTGTGGGGCGCCTATCCTGTGTATTCCAAGGCTCTGCTGAAACCGTTTTATACGTCGTGGCTTTGTATTTCGGATCTGTTCAGGTGCGCAATATTCGATACACCTTGTGGGCGGGCTTGTTCGCAGATTTTGTTGGAATCGCCACTGCGATTTGGGTGAGCTATTTGTTCTTTGGCTAGTTCAAAGGCAAAACCAAAGAGACATTTCCGCCGATAACATCCGGTTTCCAAAGACCTTTGTCGGCGCCAAGCGACGCCTTCAAATGTGCATCATATCCCATCAATTGGACAGGTCGTTGCCATTGCACACCAACAGATACCTGCTTGAGGGCATTGGTATATTCATTTCCGTAGGATCCAATTGCATTGGATAAACTCCCTCGGATCAGAATTTCATTTTCGCCCCATTTTCCACTCGCGGCAACATAAAAAGTTTCAACCCGACTGTTATCGAAATACACAGCATTCCCTGGAGAGAGGTCTGTTTCAGAGTCCAAAGTCATGAGCGGCGTTCCTATCCCGTGACCCATATAGGTCCATCCATCGCGATAAACACTATTATTTTGATAATTATCTTGGCCTCTTAAAATACCAATATTGCCAGCGCCACCAGAACCGCCTTGAGATGTCGCATTAAAATATTCAACAACAAGTTTCAAAATACCTTGATCTGCCTTTCTTGTGAATGCAATCCCATGCAAACCGTCGGTAATATTATTTCCATAATAAAGCGATCCGTCTTCATAAATACTTTGGCGATAGAAAAATACTTTGGCTTTTTTCCAATCTATTTCCATTCCAATATCCACAGAACCGAGGTGATTGCCTAATCGATTCCAACCATCATTGACACCATATGTTGCGGTATCTCCGCCTACTACGTTCATACTTTGGCCCGTAATCATATAGATGTATTCTTTCAAACCCGTTACAATCTTCCCATTACGTGCCGCGATATTATAGGGATCGGCATATTTTAATGTTCCGCCCCACTGCACTTGATGATTAAATCCACCGTAAAATTTAAATAACCAATTGGGCTTGCCTAATCGGCCATAAAATGACTTTTGATGCAAATAAAAATCTGCCACATCGCTTCGTTGGTTTTCAAACCACCCATGTGCATAATTACCTTTAAAACCGACAACGCCATTAATGAATTTAGGAGCCCAATAGTCGTTGACAACCAGATTAATCATGGGCATAGGAAGCGCATTGCCCGACCAAATATAAGATCCCGAACTGAGCGTCGAGTCACCTAATCCTTGGATTTGTTTCTTGCGACCCGCTTGTAATTCAAATATGCCAAATTTGCCTTTCAAATAAGCCTCTTGCAACAACACATCAGCTTTGGTTTCGGTTAAATTAACCAAAGCTTTAACACCATAACCCCAACTTGTACGCTTATTTACTTTGAAAAAATCACCAAATGACACCCCTGCGGTAGCATAACTTTCTTTGGTTGGTACGGCTCCATATTGATTTGCGCGCAACCAGAACGGGGTGTAAGTTCCCGAAGTTAATCCCATGCCTAACTCAATGCTGGGTTCTTTTTTTTCCTGCGCTTGAGCGCCGAAGGCTAGCAACAATACAAATATGAAGGCGCAAAGACGCATGAAATCGGTTTTAGGCCTGCAAAATACGAAAAAAGAATTAAGAAATCTGTGGAGACGCGATAGACTTAGAGTGTGTGCAATATGTAGAGACGCGATACCTCGCATCTTTCTTAACATATTAACGCGATTATCACATCTCTACAATTCTGACAAACGGTTAACCAACATACTGATTATTTATAACGAATTCGATTATCGAATTGACCACAAATGAAGTATAAAGTACATTTGTCAAACAACCTTAACCACTACAAAATGCTAGCTCATAAAACCAAAAAAACGTTACATTTGATTATGAAAAGAAGAATCCAAATCTTTCCAAAGGATAAAAAACAGCGATTAGCCTTGACTCAATGGCTACGCGAAAACAATATCCCATATGAAGAATTAGATTCAAAATATGATCCGGCAATTGTTGAAAAGGTTCTCGATGGAAAACGTAATATTGAAGAGGGCAATTTTATCAAATTTACGCCGGAAATGTTGTGGAAATAATACTATCACCACAAGC
The DNA here is from genome assembly GCA_938008575.1 of uncultured Cytophagaceae bacterium. Taxonomy (GTDB): domain Bacteria; phylum Bacteroidota; class Bacteroidia; order Cytophagales; family Spirosomataceae; genus Aquirufa; species Aquirufa echingensis. The sequence continues at coordinate 5,661 of CALLKB010000200.1, forward strand.
GCTATTAGATTTGGAGTATTGGAAGTTCACAGGCCAGAAATTGATATTAAAAAGGATTGAAGCTTTATTAGATTCCATACAACAAGACGCATTTAGGGGAATCGGGAAACCTGAAAAACTTCGATTTCAACTTGCGGGTTGTTGGTCCAGACGTATCAATGCTAAACACCGAATCATTTACGAGATAACCAACAATTCCATACTTATATTGAGTTTAAGGGGGCATTATTTATCGTGAATAATAGAGAATCGCGGCATCTATACTACGTACTATTTCCCTGCGGACTATCGGCTGATGCGTAAATGACATAAAAGGCAAACAGACGCGAGGTATCGCGTCTCTACAATATGGGAATTACTCCACCCTCGCCACCAACTCAAATCCCAAGGAGTCAATACGTAATCGCACTTCGTGCCGATTTTTAATCCCCATCACTTCCGCTTGTTGGCCTTTCAAGGCACCCGCATCAATGGTAATAAAATCACCTACTTGAAGCGTATTTCCAAATACCTCAACGGCTGCATGCTCCGATAAAAATTGTTGGATCGCCAAAATCTCATCGTCTTGAATGACGGCTGGCTTTTGTAACCAATAGACAAAATTGACAACGCCTAGGGTCCGACGAACCGTTGCGCTTTGTTTCTCTAAATCAATATTGACAAAAACGTACGAACGAAAAAGAGGCTCCTCGGTGACTTTTCGTCGGTCCGACCACTGTTTTTCGCGCTTATTTACGGGGCAATAGGCCTCGATTCCTGCCTCTTTTAAACGTAAGGCCACTTTTTTCTCTGTGCGAGATTTCGTGTAAACCGCATACCAGGCCATCTTATAATCGAGCGTCTACGATGGATTTATCTAAAATTGATTTGATATCAAAAAGCACCCCATCTTTGGCTTTCAATTCGCCAAAGGCGAGATCCAAAAATTCCCGGTGCGCCACTGTTAACACAATGGCATCATAGGCCTGACCTAATTCCGAAACAAGACTGATACCATGCTCATGTTTAACCTCTTTGGCATTCGCCCAAGGATCATAAACATCCACTTCCATACCGAAATCAAACAGCTCTTTGTAAATATCTACCACCCGCGAATTTCGAATATCCGGGCAGTTTTCTTTAAACGTGATGCCCAACATTAAGGTTTTGGCACCGCCGATTTTCTTTCCTTTTTGAATGAGTAATTTGACCAACTTATTGGCAACAAAAATTCCCATGTTATCATTAACTCGTCGGCCGGATAGAATAACCTGCGGATAATAGCCCAAACTCTCCGATTTATGCAATAAATAGTATGGATCGACCCCAATACAGTGGCCGCCTACTAAACCGGGCTTAAAATTCAAGAAATTCCATTTGGTTCCCGCAGCTTCTAAAACCTCGGTCGTGTCAATGCCCATCCGATCAAAGATTAAGGAAAGCTCATTAACAAAGGAAATATTGACATCGCGCTGAGCATTTTCAATCGCTTTACTCGCCTCAGCAACTTTTAACGATGAGGCCTTGTGCGTGCCAGCGACGATAATCGATTTATATAATTGATCCACCCACTCCGCAATTTCCGGCGTAGAACCTGACGTAACTTTTTTGATCTTCGTTAATGTATTAACCTTATCGCCAGGATTAATGCGCTCTGGCGAATAACCACAGAAAAAATCCTGATTAAAGACCAATCCCGAGTGTTTTTCCAACACCGGCACACAATCTTCCTCCGTGCAACCTGGATAAACCGTGGATTCATAAATCACCACGTCACCCTCTTTCAAGACCTTACCGATCATCTCAGATGCCTTTAGCAAAGGAGTCAAATCAGGCTTTTTGAAATGATCAATAGGCGTAGGAACCGTAACAATAAAGGTATTACAAGTCGCTAAATCCGCCACTTGTGAAGAAAAACGCAAATTTTTCGATTCAGCTAATTGGCCCGCACTAACCTCTTGGGTACGATCTACTCCCGACTTCAATTCATCAATGCGCGAAGCGTCGATATCAAAACCCAAGGTCGGATAAATCTTCCCAAACTCCACAGCCAGTGGGAATCCCACATAGCCCAAACCTATTATCGCAATCGATGGATTCATCTTATTTGGTAAATAATTGTACGTCGGAAGCCATCATGTCTTTCACCAAAGCAGGTAAATCATATTGCAATTTCCAGCCTAATTTTTCCTTTGCTTTGGTAGGATCACCGATCAACAACTCAACTTCTGTAGGGCGGAAATAACGCGGATCAACTGCCACGACTTCCTTACCAATTTCGACTTGATACAAAGGATTGTTGCACGCGGCAATAGTTGCAACTTCATTCACACCCTCGCCTGTAAATTTAATTTCAATACCTACCTCACTAAATGCCATGCGGATAAAATCACGAACGGTCGTCGTAATTCCTGTTGCAATTACAAAATCCTCCGGTTTTTCTTGCTGCAAAATCAACCACATTGCCTCAACATAGTCCTTGGCATGTCCCCAATCGCGTTTCGCGTCTAAGTTTCCTAAATACAATTTATCTTGTTGGCCCAACGCAATCTGCGCCACACCCCTTGTAATTTTTCGTGTTACAAAAGTTTCTCCACGCAATGGAGACTCGTGGTTGAACAAAATCCCATTCACAGCAAACATATCATAAGCTTCACGGTAATTCACCGTAATCCAATAGCCATATAATTTAGCAACGGCATAAGGAGAGCGTGGATAAAAAGGTGTTTTTTCCGACTGAGGAACCTCTTGTACCAAGCCATATAATTCCGACGTGGACGCCTGATAAATCTTTGTTTTCTTGGTTAAACCCAATAAACGAACGGCTTCCAAAATTCGCAAAGTACCAATTCCATCAACCTGAGCAGTATATTCGGGTTCGTCAAAAGAAACTTTGACATGTGACATCGCGCCTAGATTGTAAATTTCATCTGGCTGAACGTCCTGAATGATCCGAATGATATTTGTCGAATCACTTAAATCACCATAATGCAAGTGGAAATTGGATGAATCAACATGCGGATCTTCATATAAATGATCGATTCGTTGCGTATTGATCAAAGAGCTTCTACGCTTAATTCCATGAACTACGTAGTTTTTACTCAACAACAATTCTGCTAAATAGGCTCCATCTTGACCCGTAATACCCGTAATTAAGGCTACTTTTTTATGCTGTGACATACATCCAATTTAATGACTCCTTGCGGAATATTTTTTCAAACCTCAAAATTACGAAATTTTAGCAGAGCACTAAAGCTAATTCGTGAAAACACTTTATTTTATTCATACAATGCCAAAATGGCCTTTTCGTGTTTGGCATAAATAGCCTTGCGTTTCAACTTCAAGGTAGGTGTAATTTCTCCATCTTGAACGGTAAACAAACGAGGTAATAAAACGAATTTCTTAACCTGTTCATATTTGGCCACTGAACCCATGGTGGACATTACCTCTTCCTCCACTTTACGAATAACATCTTTATGGTTGATCAATTCCTCGGGCGTACCAACTGGGATTCCATGTTGCTTACACCAAACACCTAAAGCCGCAAATTCAGGAATAATTAATGCCGCAGGGAATTTTTGTCCTTCACCTACGACCATGCATTGTTCGATAAACGCGGATTCTTTTAGTTTATTTTCCACCAACTGCGGTGCAACGTATTTACCACCCGAGGTTTTAAATATTTCCTTTTTACGATCCGTGATCTTCAGATACTTGCCTTCAACCATTTCGCCAATATCACCCGTGTGGAACCAACCGTCTTTATCAACAGCCTCAGCCGTTGCTTCTGGGTTTTTGTAATATCCGACCATCACAGAATCCCCGCGCACACAAATTTCTCCATCTTCTGCAATTTTCAATTCCATGCTATCTACCAAAGTTCCCACACATCCAATTCGGAAATCTGGTGGATTAACTTGCGATACCGAAATAACGGGCGAAGTCTCTGTCAACCCATATCCTTCACTGACTGGAACACCAGCCGCCCAGAATACACGTGATAAACGAGGTTGTAAGGCCGCGGAACCTGAGGCAATCAAACGCACATTTCCACCTAAAGCCTCACGCCACTTACTGAATATCAATTTCCGATAAACTGCTAATTTGATGGAATCCACTAAACCCAATTTAACCATCGGGTCATATTGTAAACCAAATTCAATTGCCCCAAAAAATAATTTACGTTTGATACCCGTTAACTCATTGCCTTTGGCCAAAATCTTATCGTAAACTTTCTCCAATAAACGTGGAACCGAAGCAAACATGGAAGGCTTAACCTCTTTGATATTATCCGCAATGGTTTCCATGCTCTCCGCGTAATACACCGAAACGCCATAAGACATGTACATGTAAATGTCGGTCCGCTCATAAATGTGACAAAGCGGTAAAAAACTTAAAGCACGATCTGTTGCGTATAAATCAAAAAACTTCCCGCGAATTAACGCTTTTACGTTGGAAACAATGTTGTGATGGGTCAACATGACTCCTTTTGGCCGACCGGTTGTTCCCGATGTATAAATTAAGGTCAATAAATCACTTGGCTTTACTGCATCTTGCAAAGGTTTTAAGGGTGCTCGATCCTGACCAAAACCAGCATCTTTCACATCAGTCCACATATCCGCTCCTTCAACTGGATCGAAAGTATAGATCTTCTTTATCTTACGATTTCCTTTCGCAGCTTCTTTCGCTTTAAGAAATAATTCTTCTCCCTCCACAAACACATACTTCACTTCTGCATTCTCAAAAATGAATGCATAATCTTCCACAGTAATCGTTGGATACATCGGCACCGAAACAGCACCAATCAATTGAATAGCAAAATCAACAAAATTCCATTCCGGGCGATTGCCCGATATGATGGCAATTTTATCTCCTGGTTTAATCTTCAAAGCCAAAAGTCCCAAAGCAACATCTTGAATGATATCCAACGTTTCTTCCGAACTATATTTTCGCCATTCTCCATTTCGCTTCAAACAAAACAAATCCGATTTATGAAGCTGATCGTAAATCGGCAGTAAATCAAATACGCGGGTGAAATTTGAAAATTCAAGCATGATTGAGTTTGTTGATTATGAATATCAAAGTTAACAAATCAGCCTTTCGATTTGCACTTTTAAACGATTTTTTTGTACACAATAGTCTATTGTCCACAAGTTATCCACAATACAAGGGGTATAAATATGCTATTCTATCTTTTTAAATTATTTATTTATAATAAAATATCAATATAACATCAAAAACGGTATACCCTGCCGGCGTCAAACGGTAGATTTTACTTTATCCACACATATAAATTAAAAAAAGAAAAACTTTTTAAAATCTTTTCTTTGTTTCTCTTTGTTGTTCTCTGTGGATATGTGGATAAGTCAGAATTTGATTTGTAATATGCTATTAATCAGGAAGATGATAATTTTAAATAGCTTATCAACTTGTGGATAAGATTTCCGTATTGCGTGGATAAGTGTGGACTTATACACATTTTCCACAGGGTATGGAATTTTATCCACATTCGTCCACAGGAATTGTGGATAAAATGGGGGTTTATTGGGTACTTATCAACACATCACTAATCTGAAAGTTGGCCTTCAATTTGATCTTGCTTGGAAAGAAATAAATTGACTCGGGCTTTTCTTTTGTTTTAAAGTTGCCTAAATCCCAAAGTCCATTTCCATTGCGATCTTCAATGGCACGTAATTCATATAAACCAGGTTCCACGTGTGGGAAATTAAATGTGTTTTCGCCCGTTTGTTGGTATGCCAAAGCCTTCGTATCCGATTTGATTAACTGAAAGACATGTTTGCCTTTAGGTGTGTTGATACTCCCTGAAATACTTCCATAATTTTCTAAATCTTGAAATTCAAAAGCTTGCGTAAATACTTGGGAGGAATCTTTTTCTACACTGACAAAAGCATGCTTCGCAAATTTCAATTCAAAACGATTACGCAAAGGCAAATAAGCTTTCTGAATGCTTAATTCATTGACAAAGCTATTCCAGTTATAAGCATCATCCGGCAATTGAATTTCTTCATCGGGACCTGTTACGAACGAGATCGCTTTTGTGTTTATCAAAGCGATTGGTTTCGGAAATTTAATTACAATCGAATCCTCAGGACTTAACAAATGGTTACTTGCTGGAAATACTTCCATACGTAAAGGTGTATTGACGACCTTTTCTTTCTTATTGGGTTCTCTAAATTTTAGCTTCAATGCTAATGTCGTTACTCGATTTAATGAATCCGTTACGATAGCCGATATACGAACAGTATCTTGATGTTCCACGTTTCCCACATAGAAACGTAGGTTTCGGTGTGATTCAATCTGGTATGATAGATTTTTTGGTTGGATCTCAATCGATTTTACACCTCTCGATAATTCATATAAAACCGTTTTTGCTGTGCTTGTTGTCTTGCTAATTTTCAAGGGATCTTGATTTTGTAAAGCAATTTTAAAGTCTTGCGTTTCGCTTTTCTTTAAATCAATAAAGTTTTGTGTGATGAAATCAACAGGTTCTTTGTTTGAATTATAGACTAAATTATTGTTGATGTCATTAAATGCCGCCATGTAATATTTGCCAGCTGCAATGTTCTCAATTTGGTAATTTCCTGAAGTATCTGTTTTCGTAAAATAATATGGTTTTGCCTGATCAATGCGTAAGGTATCCGTGTAAGGATAGAGGCCGACCAAAATAGATTCCAGCTTTTTATTTGTCTCCAAATGTTTTACCTGGCCGCTGATTTGCAAGGAATCAATGTCGGATCCCGTACTGAAAACAAGTTTGATGTTTTTGCCTTTATTGCGCTCCGACATATCTTCAATTGCATTCCGGAAATTGAAGGTATAGGTCGTGTTTTTATGTAGTGTGGAGTCCAATAGTAATGTCACGCCCGTAGGTCGGATACGGGTTTCATATGTTCCCACATTCGGAGTGATCAACAATTCTTGATTCAAATTTCGAATGGATACATATTCATTGAAATTCAATTCGATTTTCTTCCCCGTATAATTTTTGCTTTTGTTTAGCGGAATACTAGTTACAATTTTGGGAGCTAATGTATCTTTTTTTCCGCCTGGAGGACTTGCAGTTTGTGCACAACGCTGAAACATGCTCAAGCTGATGAACAGGATAAATGTGACGAATGCGAGTTTTTGCACGAATTTAGGCATGTTCAAAAATATAGATATTACTCGAATAATTACCTGTTTTGAAATAGGCAATTAGGTTTGACCAAAGGCCGACGAAAAATGAAGCGATTAATTTCTTGCTTCCGGTTTTGTATTCGTGACTCAACAGTGCAATGTAAAAACTGTCGAAAATTTGGCCATGTTGTTTGGCTAATTTAAATCCGTGTTTTTTGGCAATTGACTGAATGGTTTCAGGATTGAAATGATAAATGTGTCGTGGAACATCATAGGCCGCCCAAAATTCTTTAAAATAATCCGCATCAAAAGATTTCGAATTGGGTAAGGCTAAAAGCAATTTACCCCCTGGATTTATGCGTTTTTTGAAGAACTCAAAATAGGCGTCGATTTCATACACATGTTCCAAGACATGCCACAAACTGATCAATTCAAATTGAGGTTCTTCTGGGATGGCCTGTAAATTTGGGAATATGCTTTGACCTGTTAATGCTGCTGCACGCGCTGCCGTTTCGGGATCGAGTTCCATGCCAAAGGTATTCCAACCGTCTTGTTGGCATGCATGTAAAAAGTGTCCATTGCCACAACCGATATCCAATAAATTTTTAGTCCCCTTTTGTTCGCCTTGAATCAAATTTGTTTTTTGTTTCAAGGTTATTTTTCGAACCGCGTGGTAAAGCTTATTGATGAATCCTTTTTGCGTATTGCTGTGGGAGATGTAATTCTCCGACTGGTAAAAATAGCTAGCTTGTTCTGCTTCCGGTCGTGGGTTTGTGAAGAGTAAATCACATGCTGCACAACGAACGATGTTGAAGGTATTTTTTGAAACGGTATAGTCTTTGGCTTGTAAATGTGTGGTCATTTCTGACGAACCACATGCCGGACAGTTTTGTAATGTCTCCATAATTAACGACCCATAAATAAAAGTAAAATCGAAACGTCAGCGGCAGACACACCTGAGATGCGGCTCGCTTGACCAATGGTTTGTGGACGAATCGATTTAAGTTTAATGCGCGACTCTGTGGACAAGGTTTTGATTTTGTCATAATCGAAGTTCGCCGGAATCGCCAAATCCTCCATGCTCTTCATCTTGTTTACCATCAAGCGTTCTTTCTCAATGTAGCTTTCATACTTGACAATAATTTCGACTTGCTCGAGCACTTCTTGCGAATATGCTTCTTTGATACTTTGCCCAATTTCGTGTTGGAGAATTTGTTCAAAACTTAAGTCGGAGCGCTTCAATAAATTAATCAGCGGTGCCCCCTCCTTCAATGTTGCTGTACCTTGTTCTTGCAACCAATCGTTGATTTCCGCAGGCTTCACTTTCGTTGTTTGAATGGTTTCAATTAACGCAGCTACTTGTTCCTTTTTGTTCAGGTAAGTATCCAAACGTTCTTGCGTAGCCAAACCCAAGCCGTAGCCTTTTTCGGTTAAGCGCTCATCAGCATTATCTTGTCTTAATAAGGTTCTAAACTCTGCGCGAGACGTAAACATGCGGTAAGGCTCATCCGTACCCTTGTTGATTAAGTCGTCAATCAAAACGCCAATGTAAGCCTCCGATCTCGATAAAGTAAACGGTGCTTTTTTGTGTGCTTTTTGATGCGCATTGATACCAGCCATTAATCCTTGGCAAGCAGCTTCCTCGTAGCCTGTCGTTCCGTTAATTTGTCCGGCAAAATATAAACCCGAAACACGTTTCGTTTCTAAAGTCGCATTCAATTGCGTTGGTGGGAAATAGTCGTATTCGATCGCATAACCCGGTCGGAACATTTTCGCATTTTCAAATCCAGGGATTAAGCGGATGGCTTCGAATTGAATGTCTTCTGGAAGGGATGTTGAAAATCCATTCACATAAATTTCAACGGTATTCCACCCTTCGGGTTCTACGAAAATTTGATGGGAATCTTTGTCGGCAAAGCGATTGATTTTATCTTCTACGGATGGACAATAGCGCGGTCCTAAGCCTTTGATTCTTCCTGCAAACATCGGACTTCGATCAAATCCTTTGCGAAGCACTTCGTGTACTTTTTCATTCGTATGTGTAATCCAACATGAGCGCTGCTCTTGGATAGGTGTCTTCGTCAAATAAGAAAAGGAGCTTGGGTTCTCATCTCCTTTTTGTTCTTCCATTTTGGAATAATCTAAACTCCGACCATCCACACGCGGTGGCGTTCCTGTCTTCATCCGACCTGCTTCAAATCCCAATTGAACCAATTGTTCTGTGATGCCGCCAGCCATGGGTTCAGCCATTCTTCCTCCGCCAAAATGTTTTTCCCCAATATGGATTAAACCATTTAAAAATGTACCATTCGTTAGTACAACCGTAGGTGCAAAATACTGCATTCCCAATCGGGTGTTCACTCCTTTCACTTCGTCGTTTTCAACGATTAAGCCTTCCACAGAATCTTGCCAAAAATCAACATTGATATTTTGTTCCAAAGCCCAGCGCCATTCTTCTGCAAAACGCGCGCGGTCCGATTGGCATCTTGGCGACCACATCGCTGGCCCCTTCGAACGATTCAACATTCGAAACTGAATCATAGTTTTGTCGGAAATGATTCCCGACATCCCTCCTAGGGCATCTACTTCACGAACGATTTGACCCTTTGCCACACCCCCCATCGCCGGGTTGCAGGACATCTGGGCAATCGTTTGCATGTTCATCGTAATCAACAACACCTTTGAACCCATTTGGGCTGCTGCATGCGCCGCCTCACAGCCTGCATGCCCCGCTCCTACTACGATTACGTCATATGAATTCTGCATCATCTTCATTTATGTTTCACGTGGAACACGTATTATCTTTTTGCCAAATAGTAATTTTCCTTATTCGTCATCTGGTCTTTGTCGGCCTTCGCCTTGTCCTTGTACCCACAAAGATGCAACAGGCCATGCACCATGACGCGTTGCAATTCGCTTTCTTCTGTCCCAAATTTTTGCGCATTTTCCAGGATGCGATCATAGGAAATAAAGATGTCTCCTTCAATTATTTTAGGGTCATCCGAATTGTCAAACGTCACGATGTCTGTGTAGGTATCGTGTTGCAAATAATTCTGGTTGATCTCCAATAAATAGCTGTCGGAGCAAAACACATAATTCAACTCTCCTATCTTTTTTTGCTCTTCTTTCGCAACCGCTTGCAGCCATTGCTTGTGCTTGATTTTGTCTTGCAGCTTGAAAGAAACGTCTTCTGTATGGAAACTGATCATATTCGTTTATTAAACCGCGAATTTACGAAAAAGCATCCTCGAAATGCTCGATTTTAACAGCTTGTGGAAAAAAAGTAATGGAAATCGAATCAAACTGTATTTCGCCATGCCATTTTTCTTCCAATTGAAAGCTTTCTGCCGCGTGGTGATAGCGCCGAATTTTGCCTTTTCCTATTTGTTCTTCGGGTTCCCCATAGCAAATCGAATGTTTTGATTTGATTTCAATGAAGAATAACCGTTGGCTTTTTTGCGCAACAATATCTACTTCTGCCTGGCCGCTTCGGTAGTTTTTGTCACGGATATAATAACCCTGTTTTCGTAAATAATCAGTTGCTAGATATTCTGCCCTTTTCCCAAGCCTTAAATGTTTCGCCATTCTTGTATATTTGCTTTCCCAAAAGAACAGGTTTCTTTGGGGCGAACATAACAGTAAGCTGATAATCTCGATGCCAAATAAAAATGTCCAATTTGTTGATTTGGGACTTGTGCCCTACAAGGAAACCTGGGATCTCCAAGAGTCCTTGATGGCGCATACGGCCGGCATTAAATTGGCAAATCGGAATGTGGCTGAGGCGGACTTGAAGCCTACCCCCAACTTCCTTTTGTTCTGCGAACATCCGCATGTTTATACCCTGGGAAAGAGTGGAGACGAGTCTCATTTGTTGATGCAAGAGTCTTTTTTGCATACCATTGGTGCTAGCTTTTTCAAGATCAACCGTGGTGGCGATATTACCTATCATGGGCCGGGCCAACTGGTCGGCTACCCAATTTTAGACCTAGAAAACTTCTTTACAGATATTCATTTATATCTCCGCATGCTGGAAGAAGCCATCATGCGAACATGTGCCCACTATGGTTTGGTGGCTGGGCGAATCGAAGGCTTGACTGGTGTGTGGATTGACCCAGAATCTGACAATCCACGAAAGATTTGTGCTTTTGGCGTGAAGGCTTCTCGCTGGATCAGCATGCATGGATTTGCCTTAAATGTGAATACTGACCTATCCTATTTCGGACATATCGTGCCGTGTGGTATTGCAACTAAGGGCGTAACTTCTTTACAGCAAGAGCTAGGCCAAACGATGGACTTGGACGAAGTTAAGCGCCTTGTTTTAGCGAATCTTCAAGCGCTTTTCTTATTTACACCCCAACATGTTTCACGTGAAACATTGCCTAAGCTAGAAACGAATGAACTTTAAAAACACGCTTTTTCTTGATATTGAAACCGTGTCTGGAAAATCGGATTTTTCCCAGATTTCTGAAAAGATGCAAGAATTCTGGCTAAAAAAAGCGAAGAATTTATACAACATTGATGCCTTAAGCCTGGAAGACCTGTATGCTGATCGCGCAGCATTGTTTGCTGAATTTGGCCGGGTAATTGTGATTGGAATGGGCTTTTTGTATGTCAATAAGGACCAGCAGCTCAGTATGAAGGTGAAAACCATTGCGCATCATGATGAGAAAGAGCTACTAAAAGAGTTCGGCGCATTTATTAACAAGACATACAAGTCCAAGGAATTGACGCTTGTGGCACACAATGGGAAAGAGTTTGATTTTCCGTATTTGTGTAGAAGAATGTTGGCAAATAATCTTGAAATTCCCAAAGCCCTTCAAGTTCAGGGTAAAAAACCATGGGAAATCATTCACCAGGATACCATGGAAATGTGGCGATTTGGAGATCGAAAGAATTATACATCTTTAGAATTGTTGGCTGAAATGATGGGAATTGAGGGCGCGAAATCAGATCTTTCGGGCGACCAAGTACATGATGTATACTATAAAGAGGGTAATTTAGCGCGGATTGAATCCTATTGCATGGAGGATGTTATTGTGGTGGCCCAACTGTATTTGCGGTTTCATTTTATGAACCTCGTTGAGCCACACAACATACAAAAACTATAGTATTTTGGCAGGATTTCCGAAAGCACGCTTGCTTGCTGGAATATTTTCTATTACAACAGAGCCTGCTCCGATGGTTGCACCCTTCCCTATTTTAATGCTGCCAACGATTGTCGAGTGAATTCCTACAAATGCATTTTTATCGATTTGTGCTTCTTTCCCGATAACTGAACCTGCGCCGATTTGACTAAATTCTTCAATACTTGCACCTGTTTCAATGATTGTACCTGGTCCAATAATGACGTGATCTGCAATCTTTGTTTCTGCTCCTAGCACGACATTCGCGCCAATGAATATTCCATAAGCTAAGCTCTTCACATTGGCAATTTGCGCACTTGGATGTATCGCGTGAACCGGTTTTGTTTTGCGATCTTCTTCGATTAATTCGATCATTTTCTTACGCTCGGTTGGGTTTTCCAATGCCACAAATACGGCACAAGACTTTCCAATTAAGCCCCAATAACTTTCATCTTCAGTTGTTCCCAATACAGGAATCTCACCAATCATGGTGTCTTTTTTCTTAAGGTCATCGTCAAGAAAACCATAGATTACGACGTTATTTTGTTGGAATATGTGTGCTACTTCAAGTGCAAATGGATTTACTCCAATAATGATTACGGGTAATGATGTCATATATTATTTTATTTTGGCTGTAAAAGTACGTAAATCAAAAGAGGTTTCTCCTGCTTTTGTAAAGATCAAATCACTTATTTCTTGTCCTAATTGTATTGGTTGAACAAATTCCCATTGGCTCGCATCTTGTGTATTTAATGCATGCATGTAAGCT
>CALLKB010000201.1 GCA_938008575.1 uncultured Cytophagaceae bacterium
AATTTGCACATCCGCTTCCAGAATGGTTTTTACACTCGAAAAGTGGTGATATTCCACTCTATGTTATTTTGGCTGAACAAGGACCCATTGGCTATTTACCTGAAGTGATGTCCGTCTACCGAAAAAACGAGGGAGGAATCAGCATGACTGACCACGTACATTCCGAGGCATTCATTAAAAATCGAATATTTATGTATGCGCAAATCAATGCCTATACTAAATACAAATACAAAAACCTGCTCAATCCCATCCTGCAGGCCTACTACCTCATGCGCATGGAATGCCATGAAAATAAATCCTCTTGGACTAAAAAGGCATTTTATTTCAGCAAAGCAACATTGCTTAATCCTCCTAGCACATCGAAGGAATGGAAGGCTTATTTGAAAACAAATTTATTAAGCCCCAAAAACCTGTTGGCCTACCTGAATTTCCGTTCCAAATTGAATCAAATCATCAAACGATAAATTTGCATTTTTTGCCGAATTAAAAGACCTTTACAACAAAGCGTTTCGCTCAACCTATTTAATTCGCATGAAAAATTCTCTCCGTGGATCTTTGTCCATTTTCGGCTCATTATGCCTTTTGACTTACCTTGGAATTTCTTCATTCCAAAACAATGAACACCAACGCTGGGGACAAGCCCTTCTGGATTCCCTAAACGAATCGCAAAAACATGAGGCAGTAAATGCTTTGGCAGGTTTGCAGATTGATCCCGAATTGGAAATCACAACTTTTGCGACGGAACCGATGTTGAAAAATCCGACCAACATGGATATCGATTCGCGTGGTCGGGTTTGGATTACAGAGGCATTCAACTACCGACCAGCCATCGCGGGCAATCCCACGAATCCCGCTGGAGATCGCATCATTATCTTGGAAGATACGAACGGAGATGGTAAGGCAGATAACCAAAAAACATTCTATCAATCCCCTGAGCTAAATGCACCGCTTGGCATTGCAGTACTTGACAGCATGGTGATTGTGGCGCAAAGCCCCTACATTTGGCGCTTATACGATGACAATCACGATGATAAAGCCGACCGCAAAGAAATTATGTTTCAAGGTATCGGTGGGGAACAACATGACCATGGTGCACACGCATTTACCTTTGGCCCTGACGGAAAATTATATTTCAACCTAGGTAATGAGGGCAAGCAATTGCTCGATGCCAAAGGAAACCCGGTACTTGATCAGGATGGAGACATCATCGGCCCTAAAAAATACAAACAAGGAATGGTGTTTCGTTGCAATGTCGACGGCTCCCAAGTGGAATGTTTAGGTCAAAACTTTCGGAATAACTTCGAAGTTGCTGTTGACTCTTATGGCGCTTTATGGCAATCAGATAATGACGATGATGGCAACAAAGGAGTTCGCATCAATTCCGTTTTCGAACATGGAAATTATGGCTATACAGATGAAATGACGGGCGAAGGCTGGTCAGTGAACCGCACCAACATCGAATCTGAAATACCTTTGCAACATTGGCATTTAAATGATCCAGGCGTTGTGCCCAATTTATTACAAACAGGTTCAGGTTCACCCACAGGTATTTTGGTCTATGAAGGGCAATTATTGCCTGCCAAATTCCAAAATCAAATCATCCATGCCGACGCAGGCCCGAATGTGGTACGCGCATACCCTACAAAAGCACAAGGTGCTGGTTATTCAGCCAGCATCATTAATCTTGTTGAAGGAATTAAAGATCAATGGTTTCGTCCAGCGGATGTAACGGTGGCACCAGATGGTTCACTTTTCATCGCCGACTGGTATGATCCCGGTGTGGGTGGACACCAAGCTGGTGACCAAAACAAGGGGCGCATCTACCGGATATCACCCAAAAACACGCCTTATTTAGTCAAAAAATTACACCTTGACTCTCCGATGGGAGCCATTACGGCATTATTCAACCCAAATCTTGCCACGCGCTATTTAGGCTATAAAGCATTACTGCGTTTTGGAGAAAAAGCATCTCAAGACATCGCTGCAGTCTATCAAAACGAAAGCAATCCACGTTTAAAAGCCCGCCTATTTTGGTTGTTGGCCCAAAGCCCCAATGGATTAAGCTACATCGATAAAGCACTCATGAATCCATCTGCCGAGTGGCGCATGATGGCCATCCGTGCCATGAAAATGCGCCCATTTGAAACTTGGAAATCGTTGGCTCAGCGGATTATACAAGATTCCGATTATCAAGTGAAACGCGAACTAGCCATCGCATTGCACCATGTAAAGAACCCCGAAGCGGATGCAATGTGGGCGGCCTTAGCTAGCCAACATACCGGTGAGGACCGTTGGTACTTAGAGGCATTGGGCATCGGCGCGGACCGCGCATGGGATTCGCGTGTAGCAGCATATTTGGCATTAAAACCAGCAGATTCACCAGCTTTCCGGGATATCATCTTCCGTTCGAGAACAGCTTTAGCTAATTCCTATTTATTCCAATACTTGAAAGAAGTAAAGCCATTGAACGACAAATTGCGCTATTTCCGCGCCTTGGATTTTATTCCAGGCGAAGAGAAATCGGCCTTATTGGTTCAATTAATCAACACAGAACTTAAAAAAGACGCGGCGGCCACTTTGGTAGCCATCCGTCACCTTTCACAGGAATACATTCAAAAAAATGCTTTGGCTCGCAAAACAGTCATCGGCCTCTTACCTAAAAATGATTTAGATGAATACACCAAATTAATCGAGAAATACAATTTAGGTGAATTAAAACCCGATTTGATGAAAATCATCTTGACTAATAAAGGGGGCCGACAAGCCGCTAAATCACTCTATGCAATCGGTGGCAATGACCTGATCAAAACAACATTCAATCAGGGGAATAATGCAGTAAAACGTTCCATCATCGATGCGATTCGTTGGCAAGGAAATAAAGAAAGCATCGCTTTACTAAGTCAAGCCATGCTCAATACTAAACTCGATTTAATCGTACGTAAAGATGCGGCCAAAGGAATCGGTAACTCCTACCCTGCTGGTGAAGATTTTGTCTTGCAAGCCTTGAAGCAAAAGCAAATTCCCGCAAACCTGATTCCATCTGTGGTTGAGTCGGTCAGTAAAGCTTGGCGAAAAGGGGTTCGTGTGGAAGCCAATACCTACCTGAGTGGCGCACAGAGCAATTCCAAAACTAAACATCCTGCGTTGAATGAGTTAATTAACTTGAAAGGTGTAGCAAAAAATGGAATTAAAGTATTTGTGGAGCAATGTGCGATGTGTCATCAAATCAATAATGAGGGCATTGATTTTGGGCCAAAACTATCAGAAATAGGCTCAAAATTATCGAAAGAAGGAATGTATCTATCCATCCTTCACCCAAATGCGGGTATTGGATTTGGCTATGAAACCTTTGAGATTACGACCAAAAAAGGAGATGTTTATCAAGGAATCGTTACCTCGAAAAATGAAACCGATATCATCCTAAAATTACCTGGAGGCAGCATTCAAAATTTCAAAACATCCGCATTGAAATCCGTGAAACAATTAGATAACTCGATGATGCCGGATGGTCTCGCAGATGGTATATCGACGAGCGAATTAACGGATTTGGTGGAATATTTAAGCACTTTAAAGAAGAAATAAACATGAATCGTCGATCGTTTAGCCAATTAATGACAGCGGGAGTTTTAGGCACTCAAACGCTTAAAGCAGGCACAGCTAATGCAAATACATTTAGTTTAAACTATGCGCCGCATTTCGGAATGTTTGAACAACATGCAGGAAAGGATTACATCGACCAATTGAAATTCATGCATGAGATGGGATTTCGTGCGTTGGAAGACAATGAGATGATGGAAAAGCCTGTGGAAGTGCAAGAGAAAATTGGGGCGACACTAGGCCGACTAGGCATGGACATGGGTGTTTTTGTGATCAAATTCCCAGGTTTTTTCGATAAGTCGCACATGACCACGGGGGATAAAACTTGGACCGATATGTTCTTGAAATCCTGCAAAGAAGCTGTTGAAACGTCCAAGCGCGTTAATGCAAAATGGGCGACGGTAGTACCTGGAAATTTCACCCGAAACTTACCGATGGGCATTCAAACAGGAAATGTTATTGAGGTATTAAAACGAGGCGCTGAAATCTTAGAGCCCCATAAGCTCACGATGGTTTTAGAACCACTAAGCGACAACCCCGAACTATTTTTACGCCATTCAGATCAAAGCTACATGATTTGCAAAGCGGTAGATAGCCCATCTTGCAAAATCCTTTTCGACATGTATCACATGCAACGCAACGAAGGAAACATGATCAAGAACATGGATTTATGTTGGTCGGAAATCGCCTACTTACAAATAGGCGACAATCCAGGCCGTAAAGAACCTGGAACGGGCGAAGTCAATTATGCTAATATCTTCGAACACCTGCGGAAGAAAAACTACAAAGGTGTTTTGGGCATGGAACATGGTAATTTCCATCCGGGAAAAGAGGGCGAAGTGAAACTAATCGAAGCCTATCGGAAAGCTGACCATCTGTAAATTTGGAAATGCAAACTTATAATTAGATATTCGCCTAATTATTTAATCAAACATGGAAGCAGCCTTCAAAGCGATTAACGATGTAACCCGAAGAGAGATACTCCAATTTCTCATCCAAGGTCCACAAAATGCGGGACAAATTGCCAAGCAATTTGACATGACCAAGCCAAGCATTTCACATCATTTGGATTTATTGAAACAAGCCCAATTAATCGATGCCGTAAAGAAAGGGCAGTTTATCCATTATAGTTTAAATAAAAAGGGCTTCGAGTCGATCCATCAATGGTTTCAAGGTTTTGCCCAGCACTTTGAATTCCCTAAACCTAAAATCCGACTGTAATTGTTGGTTTGCCATTTTTAAGATAAATTCGTAAAAAATATTCGCATGAGCTCCAATCTGCCTTCTTCGTTTTCATTTCTTTCTAGCCAAACACCACGTGATTTTGTAGGTCTTGGCGTTATCCAATTACCGAAACGTAATTTCTTTCAGTCGATTGGTGATTTTTTTGCAACGAAGTCGGGGAAACAACGCATCTCCTTTCTTTTGCTGGGAGCGCATGAAATCAAAGTCGTACATTATCAAGGAGCTGACCAAATAGGCAACAGCGACATCCCGAAGAATCTGATCGAATCCATCGAAATTCATGCATCCAAAACTTCCGATGGCTTGGTGGTCATTTCCAACATCGAAGTGATCGAATGTATCTCGGTGAACGACAAAGGCGTAAAGAAATTAAAAACGCACACATTCAATTTGATGCCTGCATTATTGGGTGAGAATACAAGTCCAGTGAATAAGGTTTCTGATATTGTTTGGGCACAAGAGAGTCGCAATACCATCGTGGAGACCTTAATGGCTTGGAATACGAGTATTCAAGAAAACAAGTAATTAGGCTTCTGACGCTTTCTCAACATCCAGTTCCAATAAATCCTTGGATTTAAATGCCACAATGGTGACTAGAAACAAGGTTACCCCGGCACCAATAAGCACAGAAGGAATTGTACCAAAGAATTTAGCTGCAACACCTGATTCGAAGGCTCCCATTTCATTCGAGGTACTCACAAAAACACCATTAACGGAGGAAACTCGCCCCCGCATCTCATCGGGCGTGAATATGCGCAAGACCGTTTGACGTATCACCACACTGACGGAATCGAAAGCACCGGTAAAAAACAAGGCTGTCACCGACAACCAAAAATTAGATGATAGACCAAATACCAAAGTCGCAATACCAAAACCTGCGATAGCGAGTAGCAAATTTCGCCAAGCATTTTTTAACGGTGGAAAATAGATCAAGCTAAGCATCGTAACGACTGCACCAACAGATGGAGCTGCACGTAGAATCCCAAGACCTTCAGCGCCCACTTTCAGAATATCTTCGGCAAAGATGGGTAGGATTGCGATTACCCCTCCGAACAAGACAGAAAACAAATCAAGTGAAATCGCATACAGAATGATTTTCGTCTTAAATACATACTCGATTCCCTCGCGCAAACTATGCCAAATAGATTCATGAACAACCTTTTTAGGGGGTACAGGCCGACTTTTAATAAAAAACATACAGGACATAACGGCTAAAAGCAGACCGATTACAATCATCAATGAACCCGACAAGCCGGCATAAGCATAAAGAAAACCTGCCATTCCAGGACCTAAGATGGACCCTAATTGCCAGAAGGATGAATTCCAAGTAGCGGCATTCGCAAACACTTCTTTAGGAATTAGAAAAGGATTTAAGGACGAGGCCGCAGGACTAAAAAAACCTTTGGCGAGACCAATCAAAAATATCACGAAGTAGATTAGATACATATGAAAATCCGCATGCTCCGATTTCAATTGAGTTGCCGCATACAACAACAAAACAGAGCCCAAGATAATGACGGACAAAGACCCTTGCATGATCTTTTTCTTATCTCGATTATCCGCAAAATGGCCACCAAACAACACCAAAGAGATATAAGGAACTGCCTCTGCTAATCCAATTAAACCCAATGCTAAGGGATTATGCGTCAAATGATAAATTTCATAGGCCAAAATCACCTCCTGAATCAGCAATGCCATCGTAAACAAGGTATTCCCCGTCACATAGGCCCGAAATTCAGGATAGCGTAGCGCCTGATACGCATCTTTGGTCTTTATAAATTGCATAATATGTAAATCAGTGGACTCGCAAATGCCCATTCGGCCCAAAGGCGCATGTGCATTTGAGCCCTAAAATAATAAATCCCCACATGAATTCCCCATATCATGAGCATTATGCCTACAACGAATAGATTAAATCCCGAAATACCTAAAAGTAAAAGCAAGACTAAACTTACGTAAATCAACAAGGAAACATAATAGCGCTTGCCTCCTATTGAAATCCAAGTAAATATCCATAAGTTCAACAATACCAACAAGAAAAGGGATATCCCAAGCAGAAAAGGAAAATCAGCAAACAAACAC
Organism: uncultured Cytophagaceae bacterium; assembly: GCA_938008575.1. Classification (GTDB taxonomy): domain Bacteria; phylum Bacteroidota; class Bacteroidia; order Cytophagales; family Spirosomataceae; genus Aquirufa; species Aquirufa echingensis. Next base: position 6,925 of record CALLKB010000201.1, read on the forward strand.
GATGGGAGCAAAATGCCCAGACTGTAAATCAGCGAAGTAAATAGTTCTTTCGTCCCCCAATATTTTTCAAACAGGCCCTTAACCCATGCAAACCAATATCCAAATAGAATAGTCAAGAGACTCAGTCCCAAAACGAGTAAATTCAACTCAACTCGGGCTAATAAAATGGCATTCATGACACCCAGAACGAACATAAGACCTAATATAGGTTTTTGATAATGGGCATGAAATCGATGTAAATCATCGCTTGCACTTGCTAATCGATTATCAATTTGCCGATCCATTCCGTAAATCATAAACACCGAAATCGCCAACAATCCCGCATATTCCCACCTTGGCCATTTATGCAACAAAGCATGGAAAAACATCAGATGCAATGATAATGCACCCAAAACCACATCCAAACTCAAAAAATGTATGATTTTAAAAAAGCGCATCTTTCCGTGTTGAAACAATCACTTCATCTCCAACCTGAATCGTACCCAAGGTAATCGGAACCATTTGTTGGCCGAAATACACCTTATTATCCTTTTGCCTAAATGTTGCCAATGCCTTCAACATTCCTCCTTTATCAACTAGACCAGTTGCTGGTTCGACGTTTATTAGTTGGCAGCGCGCACAAGGTTTTGCCCCAAACAATCGAACGGAATTAATCGAAATTTCCTCCCAAGTATCCTCTTCAAAGGAATCAGACCCCTCTAGGATTAAGTTCGCACGAAAACGCAAAGGGTCATAATCTTGCCCATAAACCGTCTCAACCTGTTTGTAGGATGCTTCGGAGGCCAACAATATAGGTAAGGAGTCCGCAAAAGAACTTTGATTGGACCCGCTTGTTTGATATTTTTCTTTGATAATCCGAGGGGATTCGGGTTTTTGCATCACCAAGCGAGCTGGCTCTTGCAACAAATCAGAAAACCATTCCGACCAGCCCTCTCCTACTTCGACCACTTGTAATGAATCATCCCAAAGTTCCGCAGCTAGTGACTCTTTTAGCTTTGGTATCGAAGACAAAACCTTTGATTGACCCGAAATTTGATCTTGAACAAGATAACCACCCTCAACTAAACTTAATTTGAATCGAGTTAAATCCGGACGCGTTCGTTGGGTGATGAATTTACCTTGTGGATCTACCAACATAAATCGGCGATCGCCTACAAAGCCAGCGGCATCAACTAGCACCTGGTCAACAGCAATCGCGGCCAAGGATTTAATCGGGAATAGGTATAATTGCTTAACAAGAATTGAGCTCATACCGCAAATTAGGCAATTCAGCGCAAAATTCCCTACATGGTCTTATCGGTTCAGCCTTTCATTATGTGGGACAAAATCCTTATGTTTGTTGCTTATTATCAAAACCTATTCAATATGAAATCATTTGGCCTAATTAGTTTATTCATACTAACTAGTCTTTCCAGCAAAGCACAAGATATGTTACGCTTGGAAGATGCCATCCAACAAGGTTTACAGAATCAATATTCGATTCAGATTCTCAAGAAAAGAGAGATTCAGGCCGCCAATGACAATAGTTTAGGGAATGCAGGTTTTTTACCAACTATCACAGGTACAGCTACAAAAAACTATACGATTTCAGGTTTAGACCAAGAATTTTTTGGTGGATTACGTGCTCCCTTGGTACAATCAGGGGTCAATTCAAACAATGGAAATGCGGGAATAGCCATGGCGTGGACACTCTACGATGGAAAGGGCATGTTTGTTTTACGCGATCGGTTTAAAGAATTACAAAATTTAGGCACCAAACAAACCGAATCTTCCATTGAAAATTTAATCGCACAAATCAGTAATCTCTATTACGACATCATTCGCCAAGATTTGCGTGTAAATAACTTCCGTAAAGGCCTTGAAATCTCCAATGACCGATTAAAACTTGCCAAAGATCGTTATGAAGTCGGACAAGGTTCAAAAGTCGATTACTACTCGGCACAAGTTGATTACAATGAAGATAAGGCATTATTACTCGCTCAAGAACAATCCTATTTAAATACCAAAATCAGCCTAAACACCCTGTTGGTTCGCCCACATCTGACAACATTCCAAACGCTTGCGGTCATCGACTTGCTCCCTAAATTGAATTTAAATGAATTAAAGGAGATGGCCTTGAAACAAAACCCTACCCTGATGGCGGCGCTTGTTTCGAAAAAAATCAGTGATTTGGATACGCGTAATTTGAAAAGCCAGCAAACCCCACAAGTAGACCTATTAGCGGGTTATGCGGTGAGTAATGTCTATAACGGCGCGGGATTTGGTGTACAGAAAGGATCAAGTGATGTGTTCAATTATGGCCTTCGCGCAACCATCAACATTTTCGATGGCTATAACCAAAAACGCAGAATCCAAAATGCAAAAATCGCCTCCGAAATTGCCCAGTTGCAAATTGAGGATACGAAAAATCAATTGATTGCTGCCATCGAAAGATCCTTTACTGCCTACGAAAATGCGTTGAATTTAATTGCTCTAGAGACGGAAAACTATACGATCGCGAAGCAAAACATTGACATTGCATTTGACCGCTTTAAAATTGGAATTGCAACATCCTATGAATTACGCGAAGTACAACGCAATGCGGTAGCGGCTGAAACGCGCTTAATTGAAGCAAAATATTCAGCTAAATCAGCGGAGATTGAATTGATTCGTTTGAGTGGTAATCTATTATAGCCCTTGCTCTTCGTTTAATTGTTGTTGGTATAAATCATAATACAAGCCCTTCTTGCGCATTAGTTGCGCATGCTTCCCTTGTTCAACAATTGCCCCATCTTGCAAGACAAACACACGATTCGCTAATTTGGCAGATGACACGCGGTGTGAGATAATCAAACTCGTCTTATCTTGCATAATCGACTTCAAATGCGTCAAAATCTTATGTTCGGTATGCGTATCCACGGCTGATAAACAATCGTCTAACACCAACATCATCGGATTTTTTGCCAAGGCACGAGCTAAGGAAACCCGTTGTTTTTGGCCACCTGATAAGGTTACACCACGTTCGCCTAGGATCGTTTCGAATTGATCCGGAAAATCCATGATGTTGTCATAGACATCCGCAAATCGTGCGGCCTGCTTCATCTGCTCTTCACTTAAATCATCCTGACCAAAACGAATATTTTCTGCAATCGTTGTTGAGAACAAAAACACATCTTGAGGCACAAATCCCAAATGCGCGCGAACATGTTGGATGTCCCAATCCCGCAATGGAATATCATCCAACAAAATATCTCCGGCCACCGGATCATAAAAGCGAGCCATCAACAAAGCAATCGTACTTTTTCCAGAACCCGTTGTCCCCAATAAAGCCACAGATTCCCCTGCATTAATTTCTAAGTTAATATCCTTCAGTACTTCGCGATCCGTACCGGGATAGGTAAAATATAAATTCTTGAAAGTCCATTTCCCTAAGATGGCCTGCTTAATTTGTTTACCCGGAATTAATTCCGATTTGATTTCCAAAAATTCATTAATCCGTTTTTGTGAGGCAGCAGCACGCTGAATTTGAGAACTCGTCCAACCTAATGCGGTTACAGGCCAGGTCAACATAAATACATACATGATGAATTCGGTGATATTTCCCAAAGTCATCCGACCTGCCATAACCTCATTTGAACCCACATAAACAACTAAAAGCGTGCTAAAACCGACCAATAAAGAAATCAAGGGAGTAAACAAGGAATCAATTTTAACTAAGTCCAAGGACTTCCGACGGTAATTCGCAGAGGCTTCCGTAAATGCTGCTAATGATTGTTTCTCACGAACAAAAGATTTCAAGACTCGAATCCCAGAAAAGGCTTCCTGCACAAAAGTGGAAATAGTAGATAAACCCGCTTGAATCTCCTCCGACTTTTTGATAATCAAAGAGTTAACATAATAGATACTGAAAGACAAGATCGGCAAAGGCAAAAGCACATACCACATTAGGGTTGTACTCACATGATACATGTAATAAATCACGAGGGCAAAAACCGTGATCAAGTTCAAGCCATACATGATGCTGGGGCCCACATACATACGCACCTTGCTAACATCTTCGGATATGCGCGCCATTAAATCACCTGTATTTTGCTTGCGGTAAAAGGAAAGCGGTAGTGTTTGATAATGCGCATATATCTCTTGCTTCATCTCGTATTCGATGTGGCGCGACATGACAATTAAGGTTTGACGTACCAAAAACAAGAAAACTCCTTTGATAAATGCCATTAAGACAATCAAGGCACCATAATAAAACAAGGTACTCGCAAATACCTCATAAAAAACAGATTGCATCGAAAATCCCTTGAACAGGAAATATACATCTATGGTCTCTGTCACCAAATCCAAAGCAAAACGAACCAACTGCGCGGGTACGACACCAAAAAAATTGGAACAAAAAGTAAACAGCATACCTAAGAGTAACAGCCATTTATATTTCCAGAAGTATTGATTCAGATGACTAAGTGCGCCCATGTATGGAATAAGTTGGCGTAAAGATAGGACCTTTCTAAATTAAAATTTGTAATTTTGTGTTTTACAAATCAAGAACGCTCTTTATTTTCGGATGGTTAACAGAAGACTACTACGGGTCAAAGCATTTCAACAAATGTATGCCTTTTGGACGCAGGAACGCGCGCAATACCAATTAGCCTTTGATGGCTTACAAACAATCTTTCAGCCTGATCTATCGTTGATGGTTGCCAAAGAAGAACAAACACCTCGTCTGGAGGGTTTGCGAAAACTAGCCGAAATTCAATTAAACGAATTTTTTCAGGGTGTACCCACCGAAGAAAGCATTCCCGCAGAAGCGCTAGAAGCAGCACAATCTGTATACCGTGTCTACCAAAATAATGTAGCTAAAATTGCCCGTGACATGCGTAAAAACATGGTCACTGAGGTCGAATCCATCTACAAACAATATTTAAAATTACTTTTCTATTTACAGAACCTCCCAGCGATCGGTCAATGGGATGAGCAAAGACGTTTATTGGAAAAGGCGATTAAGACATCTCAAATTGCCAACAATAAAGTATTAGCGATCCTTCCGAAATGGAAAGATTTGCAAGCTGCTTTTGCGGAAAATAACATCGGTTGGTCAGAAGATGAAGAAACATTGCTCAAGAAATTATTCTTAGAAGGAATATTACCAGATGAAAGCTTTACATCCTACTTACCGGAGGCGGGAAAAGATTTGAGTAAAGACATTGAAATGGTACAATATCTTTTGAAAAATTATCTGTTAAAACATCCGATTATGACAGCATATTTTGAGGAAAAAGATTTAAATTGGCATGTTAATAAGGATGTAATCAAAAGCCTAAGTACTAAAACTTTTAAAGTTGAGGCATTAGAAGATTTAAGCTTACAAGCGCTTGCAATCCAATGGGATGAGGATAAATTATTCTTTGAAGAATTATTCGACTATTGTGTAGCAGAAGATAAATCCTTAACAACATGGGTGAATGACCAGACGAAAAACTGGGATTCGGAACGTTTGGCAACGTCTGATTTAATCATTTTAAAAATGGCAGTTGCCGAGATGATCAAGTTCCCAAGCATACCCGTCAAAGTGAGCATTAACGAATACATTGAAGTGGCGAAAAACTACTCAACTCCTAAATCTGGACCATTTATTAATGGTATTTTGGATGTCGTGTCAGTTAAGCTAATCGGTGAGAAAATTATACAAAAATCAGGTCGAGGATTAATCGACATAGCTAGTAAATAATTATGAGTAGATCATCAAAATCCTTTTGGGCATTTGTAGTAGGAGCTGCTACAGGAGCCGTACTAGGTATTCTTTATGCACCGGATAAAGGGGAGAATACCCGTAGCAAATTGTATTTCCAATTGAATAAATACCGTGAGCAATTAAAGCAATTGATCAATGACATCGTAGACGGAAAAGAAATCCCAGAAACGATGGCAAAATCTGAAGGCAAAAAAGTCGTGAATGATACGAAAATCAAAGCAGAGAAATTGCTTGAAGACGTAGAGAAAATGATGAGCCAAATCAAAGCAAAATAAGATGCTTCGTTTTTCGATTTGTTTGGGAGCCATGGTTTTGTTGTTGGGATGTACCAACAAACAAAAAGAGTCATTGAGTGATGCTGAAAATGCTATCCCAATCGCTTTGCGCCCCTCGATTGAAAAACGCCCGCAAATGGTTTTTGACCAACCTTTGGTTTATTTAGGTCGAATTACAGAAGGTGACAGCATTTCTTATACCTTCCATTTTCGCAATAAAGGAAACCTTCCTTTGCAAATCAGTTCCGTGAATGCCTCTTGCGGTTGCACAACACCTAAATGGTCAAAGGACCTCGTACAACCCGGGAAAAAAGGTTACATCAAGGTTACCTTTGATTCGCATGGTAAGGAAGGGAAAGTTCAAAAAACAGTTACCGCTTATGCGAATACATTACCAGCCGACAACATGGTTGCGTTCAAAATAGAAGTTTTACCTCAAAAAAAATAGTCCTATGTTATTATTAGAAGCCAACCCACAAATCATGCAAATCGTCCTTTTCGGTGGAATTTTTGTGGTGTTTTATTTCTTCATGATTCGTCCCCAACAAAAAAAGGCGAAAGATGCACAAAAATTCATCTCTGAATTAAAAACGGGAGACAAAGTCGTTACAATTGGAGGTGCGCACGGAAGTGTTGTTTCCATTCGTGAAAAAACGATTGTTGTAGAAGTAGATTCAAGCAAAGGAGTGCGCATGGTTTTTGAAAAATCAGCAATCTCGAAAGACGCTTCTTCTCGCTTAACTGAAGAATAAGATGAACGAACAAGGCCTGAAACCCTTTATTGGCATTACAGGCGGAATAGGATCCGGCAAATCAACGATTTGTCGGATTTTTTCTATCCTAGGAATTCCTGTTTTCGAAGCGGATGCACATGCGCGGAACATTTGCGACAATGACCCAGAAGTGAAAGCCGCCATCCTCGAAGAATTTGGATCTCGTGCATATCTTCCGGATGGAACCTATAATCGCCCCTGGATGAAAGGGCTCTTGCAAAAATACCCAGGGGATATCCAGAAACTCAATGCGATTATCCATCCCGCTGTACGCAAAGCAGCCGTCCATTGGCTTGAAAATGCAGCAGATGCGCCATTTTATTTATACGAGTCGGCATTAATTACCTCGCGAAATAAACCAGAACTGCTCAAGCAACTCATTGCTGTAGCATGTCCTCTGGATGAGCGAATTCAGCACATTCAAAAAAGAAATAAATCATCTTACATGGAAATCATGCAGATGATTGACCTACAACCTCAACCCGAACAATACCTACGTGGCGCTGATTTCGTCATCCAAAATGGCAAAAAAGACCGCGTTTGGCCTCAAATCGAACAAATTATGAAAACCTTGAGCTGTGTTTTATTATTCATTTTACTAGGCTTTCAAAGCCATGGACAAATCAAAGCCATGACTTTTAACATTCGCTTAGATACTGAGTCGGATGGCCAAGATCAATGGAAATACCGCGCGAAACATTGTGCGGAATTGATTCAATATCACCAAGCAGATATCATCGGAATGCAAGAAGCATTTGTACACCAAATTAAAGACTTCGCAAAAGCACTCCCTGGTTACGCCTGGTTTGGAAAAGGCCGCGATGACGGAAAAGAAGCGGGTGAGTTCTCTCCCCTATTTTACAACAAAGCCAAATTCAAACTCATACGCGAAAAGACGTTTTGGCTATCCGATTCCTGTGAAAAAGTGGGATTCGGTTGGGACGCTGCCTGTCGCCGCGTAGTTACCTGGGGTGAATTCAAAGAAATCAAATCGGGCAAGAAATTCTTTGTTTTTAATACGCATTTCGACCATTTAGGCAAGGTAGCCCGTAGAGAAAGTGCAAAATTAGTCCTCGCCAAAGTAGCCGAAATCGCCGGAAAATCCCCGGCCATCATCACAGGCGATTTTAATGCAACACCGGATGATGAACCGATTCAAATCATTCTCGACAAAGCCAATTCGAAACACTTGACCGACAGCGAAACGATCAGTTCGAGTGCGCATTATGGCCCTTACAGTTCATTCAATGGCTTTAAACAGGAACAAGAAGGCAAACACATCGACTATATTTTCGTGAAAAATGGGGTCACATGTAGTCAACATGCGACGCATTCCGAGACATGGGCGGGACGATTCCCAACCGATCATTTTCCTGTCAGTGCAATCTTGCATTTACCCAACTAGCTTATTGGAATTTGCTCGCGTAAAAGTTAACTTGCAGTATGGAAAATTTCATTGTTTCAGCACGAAAATACCGACCTACCCAATTTGATTCGGTCGTAGGCCAAAGTCACATTACCACCACTTTAAAGAATGCAATTAAGTCAAACCATTTGGCACAAGCTTTCTTGTTCTGTGGCCCTCGTGGAGTAGGTAAAACGACTTGTGCGCGTATTTTAGCGAAAACAATTAATTGCGAAAATATCGGAACCGATGGCGAGGCTTGTGGTACATGCCCATCTTGCCAATCCTTCCAAGACAATACTTCCCTAACGATTCATGAACTTGATGCGGCGTCCAACAACTCGGTGGATGATATCCGTAACTTGATTGATCAAGTGCGCTATCCACCTCAACGCGGTCGTTATAAAATCTACATCATCGATGAGGTTCACATGCTTTCAGCAGCGGCATTCAATGCCTTTTTGAAAACTTTGGAAGAACCTCCGTCCTATGCCATTTTCATTCTAGCCACGACGGAGAAGCATAAAATTTTGCCAACCATCCTTTCTCGTTGCCAGATATTTGATTTCAATCGGATTCAATGGAAAGACATGGCCGATCATCTTGCTAACATCGCCGTAAAGGAAAATATTCAAGCTGAGCCATCAGCTTTGGAATTGATTGCGATTAAGGCCGACGGTGGTTTGCGTGATGCGCTATCGATGTTCGATTTGAACGTTACTTTCTCAACGGACAATGCCTTACGTCATAAAGATGTGTTAGAGAACTTACACATCTTGGATAGCGATTATTATGTGAGCTTGACGAATCATTTGATCCAACAAAACCATGTAGAGACGCTCGTTTTATTAGACGAAATCATGCGCAAAGGTTTTGATGGCCAGCAATTCATCAGCGGTTTCATGGAACACCTTCGTAATTTACTTTTTGCCAAAGATCCACAGACCTTGGCTTTAATGGAGATTTCGGACGAATCCCGCGCGAAGTTCAAGCAACAAGCCGAATTAACGAGTACTTCTTTCTTGCTTTCAGCAATGAACATTTGTTCAACTTGTGAGAGCAATTATAAGTCGGCGAAAAACGCCCGACTCCACCTCGAACTCTGCTTATTAAAAATCAATTATTTACCGTCTGTTTACCAACTCGCCACGGAGGGCAGTAGCGGAAAAAAGCCTGAGCCCCAAGCTAAAAGCGCTGGGGCCACAACACAGCCAACACCTGTTACAGCAGCTCCAGCCATTGAAACAGTCACAGCAGCCGTGATAGAAACGCCTGTTGTCGCAAGCGAGCCTACAGCTCCACAGGTGAAAGATGTACCCAAACCTTCTGCGAAACCGGTTGCGCAAATGCCAGCTGCTGGCCTAGGAGGCTTACGCTCTAGCAAGAGTGTGATCAAGCCTAAAGCACAGGAGAATGAGGTTAAAGAGCAAGCTGTAGCGAGCGATTTCAACAACCAAGACTTTGACCTTCCGAAATTCTTAGGAGTTTGGAATGAGATTGCCAAAAAATACAAGGACGCGAATTTGATTAACAAATTTGTGATGATGGACCGACCGATCGAATTAATCGATACAGTTGCGCACATGAAAGTTGAAAACGAAGTGCAGGTTCAACATTTCAATGAGCAATTGCGCATGGAGGTTTTGGGCACATTGCGTGAACGCTTGCAAAACTATGCCATTGACATTGTCTTAGATGTGACGGCTCAAGAAAATGGAGACAAAAAACTTCTTTATACGCAGTCGGACAAATACGATTTCTTAGTCCAAAAACATCCTTTACTAGGAGAGCTGAAACAAAAATTAGGCTTAGATCACGAATTTTAGGCTAGCGAATCTGACCTGACCCCTGAATCACCCATTTTTCTGTTACTAATTTTTCCAACGCAAAGGGACCACGGGCATGTAGTTTTTGGGTCGAAATACCAATTTCAGCACCTAAATCGAAAACGCCACCGTCGGTGAATCGAGTCGATGCATTCCAATAAACCGCCGCCGCGTCTACCGCCTGCAAGAATAATTGCGCTTCTGCAGTATCCTCGGTCACAATCGCTTCCGAATGACGCGAAGAGAATTGATCGATGTGGTTCAAGGCCTCTGCTAGATCATCGACTACCTTCATCGAACAGGCAAAATCCAAGAATTCCCTACCAAAATCAGCCGATTCAGCACGATGTAAATACGGATATTGAATGGCACTCAAGGCATCGAAAGCAGCTGAATCAGCAAATATTTGAACCTTATATTGAATAAAATCAGCTGCAATCTTTTGAACAAAAGCAATTAATTGAGTCCGATGCACGATGACGGTATCCAATGAATTACACACGGATGGCCGCGATACTTTGGCATTTACTACGATAGGAACAGCCATTTCGAGGTTCGCACGCTCCGCCACATAGGTATGGCAAACGCCCGCTCCTGTCTCAATCGTAGGAACTAATGATTCCCGACGAACCCGTTGGATCAAGGCATCCGAACCCCGTGGAATTATCACATCAATGTATTTCGTTGCTTGTAGCAAAGTAGTTACATGCGCACGATCCGTGGGCAATAGGCGTACGAGGTCAGTAGATAATTGTTGGGACGTTAAAGCTTGATGGATTAAATCCACCAAAACCTGATTCGTAAACCAAGCATCTGTTCCTCCACGCAATACGGCAGCATTTCCTGAACGAATACATAAGGCGGCCACATCAATCGTCACATTCGGACGAGATTCGTAAATTACCCCCACAACACCTAAAGGCACGGCAATCTTTTGCAGATGCAATCCGTTCGCAATTACCTTATCGATTAGCACCTGACCGGATGGGTCTGGCAATGCAGCTACATCATGAAGACTAGCTGCCAATGCTTCTATGCGAGCTTCTGTCAATAAAAGACGATCGCGCATCGGATTTTCAGGATCAATATTGGCCAAATCTTTCGCATTCTCGCGAATAATGGATACTTGTTCCTCTCTCAACAAATCGGCTAAGCGATGAAGAACCGAAATTTTCGTGGGAGCATCCGCCGAGGCTAATTGGGTAGAAGCTTTGCGCGTTGCAGCTAATAAGGGTAATATATCAACAATCTGAGACATTTGACAAATGTAAGAAAAGCTGACCTTAGTCCAAACTTTTAACAATGGGGAATCGGTAGAGAATATTGTCGTCATGTAAGACGAAAAGCACATAACGCCCGGAAGCCAAGCTCGATAAATCCAAGGAAATCACCTGAGGACCCGGCGCTTTGTGCCCGAGTTGTTCTTGTTTGATTGATCGCCCCGATAAATCATATACTTTCACATGAAGATTGGCAGCATGCTGCAGCGGAAATGTTAAATTTATAACTTGACCAGCAGGATTTGGAAAGGCCCTCACGGGAATTTCTTCCTCCTTTCCTAGCACTAAAGTGGCATCCAAGGCTCCTATCGCTGCATCAAGCCAGGCAATGCGCGCTGAGATCCAGTTTTCCATCCAGAATAATTCATCATTTGCATTATTCCCAACGAAATAATTGGGCCAAACCTTTTTCCCATACAGTGGAAAACGGCCAAAATTACGTT
>CALLKB010000202.1 GCA_938008575.1 uncultured Cytophagaceae bacterium
TGCCTGTTTTTTATACGCGAGTGACCTATGGAAATCCAATAGGTCCTGATACGTCTGCGATCAAAAAATGGCACCTCGTGGCAGGAATTGCCGATCCGATGCCTTTTTTCAAACAGGCCAAAAGTTTAGGCGATATCATTAATCAGGAGTCTTACGCAGATCATTATGCCTTTCAAATGGCTGATTTTCAGTATTGGGAATATATCGCGAAGCAATGTCAAGACGATACGGGCATCTTGACGACACATAAAGATTTTATGCGTTTTCAAGAACATTTGGCAGATTATCCACATTTGGCAGCACACTTATATTACCTACCCATGCAAATGGAATTTGTGTCGAAAGAAGCGGAATTTTGGACTTGGTTAAAGCAAAGCCTTAAGCGCTAAACATTATTTAATTACCTTTGCGCTGTGAAAATGCGGTCGATTTACCCTCTTATTGTTTTTCTGTTGCTAGCCTTGCAGGGGTTTAGTCAAATTACCAATGGGCAAATGGGTGCTTATGATCCTGCCAATGCCGGTTTCCCGGATCCGAAAACACAGAAGCAAGGTGGCCAACAAACATCTAATAAATCGGGCAGGGCTGCCTTGGATGATTCGACCAAACAAATCTATGGCCCGCAAACCGTGCATTATTTCTTGGAATCTGATGCTGTAAATAGTGAAGTGGTTCAACGCCGCATTGATACAACGTTGACGCTATTACATCGCTATTTATATCAAGAACGGGATGGTTTTTTATCCACGAATTTAGGGAATCAAGGAACAGCTTATCGGGATATTTTTACCAAAGCACCTAAGGTAATTGGTACGCAAATGGGCTATAACGCCTATGTTCCTTATGCTTTCCAGGCAGATCAAATCCGTTATTATCAAACCAAATCGCCGTTTTCTGAAGTTACCTACAATTTGGGAGCTGGAGGGCAGACCAATCTCAATTTTGCCTTTGCTCGAAATGTGGATTCCTTGTGGAATGTAGGGGTTGAAATCCAACGATTGGTTGCTGATAAGAATTTAACAGATGCCGCGTTTAAATCGGGTGATCAAAGTTTAACCGGCCAGTGGGGCGTTTTATTGCATACCAATTTTACTTCTCGGAATAAGCGGTATCGCTTATTGGGTCACATCAATTATTTTGACCAAGGCACAAATGACCAAGGGGGAATTAAGTTAACGACGGGTCAAACACCTGCCGCCGCATTGAAATACATTGATAACACAGCTTTATTGACAGAATCAAAAACGCAGTCCAACGACCAGTTTCTGAAATTGCACCTTTACCATGAGTTCATTGGATTTAAAGGTTTGCAATTATTTCAACGTTTAGATGTGGAAACGCGGAAGGTGAAATACAGGGATTTGGCTTTTCAGACGAATTTAGCTTCTGGGTTTTATCCTCGAACTTATATCAATTACATTCAAGCGCCAGCGAGTGATTCGCTTTACAATGAAAATCAATGGCGCTCATATAGCCACCAAACGGGTATTAAGGGGATTTACCGCCAGTTTACCTACCGGGCCCATGTCAAACAGCGCTATTGGTCGGTCTATAATCCCTTAAACACGACGACCTTAGATAAATTAGAAAATTATGTGTGTTTGTGGTTACGCCAACAAGTAGGTAAAAACCTTGATTTTCAGGCAGAAGGGGAGTATTTAATTGGGTCAGATTATTTGATGAAGGCTTCGTTGAGTTCGCCATGGTTTTGGGCAAATTACCAACGAACTTCCGTGAGTCCTACATTGGTAAATCAATGGATGTATAATACATCGTATCGTTGGAAGAATGATTTTGCCAACATTGAGTTCGATCAATTGGCCGGGGGGATTGAGGTTAATACAAAGCATTTTTATTTGAAGCCATCGGTGACTATTCAGCGCATTGGTTCTTGGGTGTATTATGATAGTCTTGCGACGGCAACACAAGCTCGCGAAGCCATTGCCGTTTTTCGTACATCACTTGCTTTGGGGGGTAATTTTGGTCGCTTCGAATGGCAATCGAATGTACACGCAAATACGCAAACGGGGCCTAATGTCATGCGTATGCCGAATTTAGTCGCAAATGCGAATTTAGCCTTGAATGTTCAATACAAGAAATTGCTTTATATGCAGTTTGGGATTGATGTGATAGGGCAGTCGGCGTATTATGGAGATACGTACCAACCGGCCATACAACAATATCACCTACAAAATCGCTATGAATTACCGGCCTTTGTGCAGGTTGATCCTTATGTTTCTTTGCGAATTAATCGGGTTCGTTTGTTCTTCAAAATGGCGAATGCGACGCAAGGATTATTGACCGATAATTATTATTCGGCATATCTGTATCCTGCTATGAGCAGAGGCTTTGCTTATGGGGTAAAGTGGCTTTTATTTGATTAATTTTTGATAAGTTTGTAGGGTATTCAAAAACCTATCAAACATGAAAATGTCGAGTCGCCGTGCATGGTTAAAAGGGATGACATTAGCCGCCCTGGGAACCGTTGCCTATTATGATTTGTCGGCCAAATCCAAACCCATTTCACTTTCATTAAGTCTTGCAGAGGAAGATGTTCTCAATCGCTGGATTGGTGGCATTATCCCTGAATCTTCGGTTCCAGGAGCTGTCAGTTTAGGCGTTCCTACGTTCGTTAAAACGATGTTGAAAGATTGTTATGAGCCCAAAGCTCAGCAAACTTTTCGTGCAGTTTTGGGTCAAATTCCAAGTTTATACAAAGGAGATTGGTCGCAAGCGAGTGGTCCTGCATTGGAAGCGTTCTTGTTTGAATTAGAACAAGGAAAACATGGTGTCGATGCGCAAAAAGCAATGTCGACCTTGAAGGGTTTGACAATTCAAGGCTATGTGACGACTGAATATGTCATGATAAATCATTTAAATTATCAGATGGCGCCCGGATTTTGGAATCCTTGCGTGCCGGTTAACAAATAAGCGATGGAAATTTTAAAACATGCAGAGAAGCGTACCTATGGTGCGATTGTAATCGGTTCGGGAATAGCAGGTGGATGGGCTGCCAAAGAATTTTGTGACAAAGGAATTAAAACCTTGGTGCTGGAAAGAGGCCGCAAGGTGACACATAATGAGGATTATCCTACGACGTTGATGAGTCCATGGGAATTTGAACATCGGGGGCGATTAACCCAAGAAGAAATCGCTGCCAATCCCGTCGTGAGTAAATGCTATGCTTTCCGCGAAGATGCGAAGCATTTCATGGTTAAGGACGCGGAACATCCTTACGAACAAGATAAACCCTTCGATTGGATTCGGGGCTATCAAGTTGGTGGCAAGTCCTTGCTTTGGGCGCGCCAAACCCAACGCTGGTCCCAATTGGATTTTGATGGTCCTGCCCGTGATGGTTTCGCGACGCCATGGCCTATTAATTACAAGGACATTGATCCTTGGTATTCCTACGTCGAACATTTTGCTGGAATTTCAGGAAATAAAGATGGCTTGGATTCTTTGCCAGATGGCGATTTCTTGCCGGCCTATGAATTAACCTGTGTGGAAAAACATTTCCAAACGGAAATGAAAAAGCATTATAACGACCGACATGTTATTGTGGCGCGTTGTGCACATTTGTCGGAGCCACGTGAAATCCACTACCAACAAGGCCGTGGCCGTTGCATGAGTCGGAACTTATGTCAGCGTGGTTGCCCGTATGGAGGTTATTTCAGTTCAAATGCCTCTACTTTGCCTTGGGCAGCGAAAACGGGTAATATGACTTTGCGTCCAGATTCGATTGTGGAATCCATCATTTATGATGAGCAAAAGGCTCGGGCTATTGGTGTTCGAGTGATCGATGCACATACGAATGAAATGGTTGAATATTACGCTAAAGTCATTTTTGTAACAGCCGCAGCTTTGAATACGAATGCTATTTTATTGAATTCGAAATCCCATCGTTTCCCGAATGGTTTAGGGAATGATAGCGGAGTATTAGGGAAATACGTGGCCTTTCATAATTACCGGGCCTCGCTTTCTGCGGAATACGAAGGCTATTTAGATACGAAAACGGAAGGTTCTCGACCTACTTCGGGTTATGTGCCACGTTTCCGTAATTTGTATAAGCAGGAGACGAATTTTTTACGTGGTTATGCGGCGGGCATGAGCGCGGGAAGAGGAACACATGCCGACCAAAATTCGGTGGGTGAGAGTTTGAAACATTCGCTTTTGAATCCGAAATTGAATACTAATTGGTATGCAGGTTCTCACATGATGGGAGAAACCATTCCGAAGGAAAGCAATCAAGTTCGTTTGGACCCCGTGAAAAAAGATGCCCATGGATTGCCAATTATGCATATGGATGTTTCTTACGATGACAATGATGATAAAATGGTACAAGATTTTATCGATCAGTTTTCTGAGATGTATCACAAAGCAGGATTTAAGAATATTCGAACACGAGATACGAAACAAGCACCAGGATTAGATATCCATGAAATGGGTGGCGTTCGTATGGGGGCTGATCCGAAGAATTCGATGTTGAATAAGTGGAATCAATTACACGCGGTGAAAAACGTATTTGTTACTGATGGGGCTTGTATGACTTCAACATCAACGCAAAATCCGTCATTGACTTATATGGCTTTGACGGCGCGTGCGGTGGATTATGCCGTGAAAGAAATGAAAAAGGGGAATTTATAGGTAATGAAGACATTTTTAAGGAAGACGGCCGAGCATTTGTGGGCACAACATAGCATTGAAGAAATGCAGGAGATTGCGGTGGTAATGCCCTCACAGCGTGGTGTACTTTACCTTAAAAAAGAATTAGCCTATTTAAGTGATCGGCCGTTTTTAGCGCCCGACTTCATGACTATTGAGGAATTTGCCCTCAAAATGACGGATTCGACCCTCATTGATCCCATTGAATTATTGTTTGAAGCCTATCATTGCTTTAAAGAAGTAGATCCTTTGGTCGATTTCGACCGATTTATGGGCTGGGGGCAGATGATGTTGAAGGATTTTGATACACTGGACATGTATTTGGTCGAGCCTTATCAGATCTTTTCCTTTCTATCTGAAGTGAAGTCTTTGGAGCGTTGGGGCGCAGAATATGGTGAGGCGGATACTGGGAAATATATTACCCAACATACCAAGGCCTATTTCAAATTGTATGACCATTTATTAGAAGTTTATGGCCGTTTGCAAGCTCGACTAAAAGACCGAGGATTAGCTTATCGAGGCATGGCCTATCGAGATTTAGCAGCTCGATTAGCCGCAAATGGAACTACAGCGAAGCAATACAAAAAAATCTATTTTGTGGGCTTTAATGCCTTGTCCAAAGGGGAGGAGGAGATTATTCGTGCCCTTTTGAAACAAGATGTTGCTGAAACACTTTGGGATGCGGATGAATATTATGTGAAGAATTCATTTCACCGAGCGGGTAATTGGCTTCGTAATTATGTTGATGCGGGATCGAATAAGTATTTAGCAAAATCTAATTTCCAATGGATGGAGCAGCATTTTGCAAAAGATGCGAAAGAAGTCGAAGTTTTAGGCGTTGCTAATCCCAGTGCGCAGGTTTTTGTGGCGATGGAATTGATTCGACAATGGCAGTCGGAATATGGTGCGGAGGAACAAGTGGCTTTGGTGTTAGGAGATGAAAGTCTTTTGGATCAGGTATTATTGTTTGTGGGGGAATTTAAGGATCGATTGAATATTACGATGGGTTATTCATTGAAGAAAACACCCGTATTTTCATTCATTACCTTATTGGGTGAAATTCATAAACGTTCAGATGCGTCGCGTATTCCTGTGAGTCAATTTCGCAATTTGATGCAACATGCTTTCATGCAATATTACATCGACGGGCGTTCGAAAAAGGCATCTAAAGACTTAAATCGTGCTTGGCAGGCCTTGGCTGGTCAACATGATTTATATGTTTCCATGGAGGCTATTCGTGCATTGGAATCGCTCCCAGCTTTAAAATCCTTGTTATCAGGAACGAGTTTCCCGGAAATTTTAAGTCTAACGTCCGAAGCCTTTGAACAAATATTAAAGGAAATGCCCAAACAAGATTGGGGTGCAGATGCGCAGGCTTTGGTGCAGGCTCGTCGGGTGATTGATAATTTATCTGATGTCATTCATTTAGTGGATGAGGTCTCGATCAAGATTGGTTTTAAGTTGTTGTTGAATTTAGTCCAACAGCAGAAATTGACCTTTGAGGTAGCCGAACAGAAGAATCGGACCTTACATGTGATGGGACTTTTGGAGACGCGGACTTTGGATTTTGATCGGGTGATTGTATTGTCTTTGAATGAGGGGAGTTTGCCAGGTACTCGGAAACGGGAAAGTCTGATTCCGATGGACATTGCGCAGATGAATACCTTTGATTTGCCTACGTTTACCCAAGCGGATGCGGTGACATCATACCACTTTCATCGATTATTACAAAGGCCAAAACAGATCGAATTGATCTATGTTCAACCCTCGGAAAAATCGAGCGTTAAGGAAATGAGTCGGTTTATCAAGCAATTGCGTTTGGATTGGGTGAAACAAAATCCTGCTTTAA
>CALLKB010000203.1 GCA_938008575.1 uncultured Cytophagaceae bacterium
TATTGACGAAAAACGGTGCGAGTTCATGGTCCGGGAATATCTCGCTGAATGGAACGAGCGTATTTTGGAATACGGAATCCGATTTAAATGTTAGCGGAAATATTACAAATGCAAGTACGCTTTGGACCGTTGGAAGAAGCGCTGCAAGCACCGGAAATTTAACAATCAATGGAACGATTTCTGGAGCGGGTGCTTTGGAAAAAACAGGTAGTGGAATCCTATTATTGAATGCAGCAAACACGTATACAGGCTTAAGTAAAATTACAGCAGGAACGTTGCGAATGGGTATCGCCAATGCCATCAATAATGCAAATGCATTAACCTTAAACGGTGGAGAATTACAGACAAATGGTTTTGACCAAACACTCGCTACCTTAAACGTCATTGCGAATTCGTCAATTTTATTAGGAGCGTCTACCCCGCATGCGCTTCGCATCGGCGCGCTAGGAACCTTCTATTTTAAAATGTTGAAATTGTACGGTTGGGAAGGAAGTTACAGTGCAGGAACGAGTGGGACAGCAGGTCAAATTTTTATTGGGAATAGCTCAACCTTGAACCAAGAAAAAAAGGATCAAATTCGTTTTTATGATCCGGCCAACCCAACGAATAAATATGCGCCTTTGCATTTGTCAACAGGCGAAGTGGTTCCCGATGGGACAGCGAATGCCACATCCGGAAAGTCGAATGTTCGGATATCGAATGAGCCAACAATCAATGGTGTTTGGTCCGTATCAGGAACGACGAATACGTTTACTCCAACGGATGAGAATGCCAATATCTTTTCAGGTGATTTGAATTTGTCAACCGGTAAGTTTGCTAATGGCTATTCTGTAATCATTAATTCAAGCCTAGTAGGCGCTTCGCAAGCTGGAATTATTGTCGTAGATGATCCGGTAACACCCACCTTTAGCACAACGTCTACAGGAAGTTTGACCTTGAATGCGGGGGCAGATTTGAAGGTAAATCAAGCCCTGAATTTAGGGTCGCCGAGTCCAACGACGCTATCAGGGATCTCTTTGGTCTTAACTAGTGCTGGGAACATCAATGTGAACGCTAATGTGAGTACCACAGCTGCGAATGTTAATTATGCGGGAACGCCGATTGCTGCTGGAAATATTACCCTTTCAGCCGCGGGATATGTTCGACTCGCCGCAGGGATGTCCATTAGTTCGCGGGGTGTAAGTAATACCTATCCTTCTACGGCGGGACGGGGAGGTAATGCGGGAAGTTTGACGATTACCGGGACGGGTGGTTTGAGTATTTTAGGGGATGTGACTTCCTCAGGTGGTGGCGCTTATTCTAATGGTTCCTATGTCGGGACGTCTGCGAATATTCTATTAAGAACCAATGCGGCCAATCTTACATCGGGTGCCGAAAATGATGGTGTTCTAGGGAAAATAAGTGGTGCGAATGTTACGCTTACTGGTACGGGTATGTATTTGTTTAAAGGGGCCAATGATTATTCAGGTAGCACTTCCGTTGCAGAAACGGCTTCATTGCGCTTAGGAGCTGCAAATGTGATTCCCGATTTAAGTGCTGTGTCACTTTCTTCAAGCTCAAATGTGTTGGAATTAGGCGATTATACGGAGACTGTGGGTAGCATTGCTGGAGCGGGTGTGATCAGAAGCGCTGGGTTAGTTTCATCAACGTTGAATACCGGAATTAACCTGACTAGTACCACATTTAGTGGTACGATTTCGGATGGTACAGGTATCGTTTCGCTGACCAAACAAGGTAGCGGAACCCTCGTGTTATCTGGCCCTAATACTTATTCGGGATTGACGACCGTGAGTACCGGAATTCTGCAAATTACCCATGCGACAGGACTAGGTTCAAGTGCCCAAGGAACGGTCGTCGCCAATGGTGCTGAGTTGGATGTGCAAGGAAATTTATCGGTTGGGAACGAAGCATTAACGATATCGGGAACCGGTATTTCTTCTGCTGGGGTATTACGCTTAATGAGTGGTGATTTATCTTGGGCAGGCCCAATAAGTATCGCGGCAGCTAGTCGGATGGCTATCTCTTCGGGTTCTTGGAACCAAACGGGCGATGTGACGCTTAATCAATCGTTGGACATATATGCTTCGGGAACTGGGATAAAATTTGCAGGAGTCATATCGGGTGCGGGAGGCATATCTAAATACGATGTAGGCGCGATGGAATTAAGCGCTGCCAATACCTTTAGCGGGGACCTTGCCATGATTGGGGGGAATTTGACCATCAAACATGCATCAGCATTAGGAAATACAACAGGTAAAACGGTGATTGGTATGTTGGGGAATCTGACTTTGGATGGTGGATTGTCGATTCTCGGGGAAAGATTAGTATTGACTGGTAATTCAGCCTCGGGCAATGGAATATTGCGCAGCATCAATGGTTTAAATTCTTGGTCGGGAAGTGTGGAACTCGCGGGTTCTTTGGTCTACATTAATGCCGAATCTGGATTGGAAATTTCAGGCAATATTCTAAACAACATTACCAGTTTGACGCTAGGTCGGACGACAGGAACAGGTGCCGCCAATGTGCTGATCAGTGGAATCATTTCCGGTACGGGAGCTTTGGAAAAAACAGGTACCAATGAATTAACCTTGCAGGGCTTAAATACTTACACAGGATATACCAAAGTCAACGGGGGTACGTTAAAATTAGGTGCTGCGAATGTGATCCCGGATAATATTTTCACCCTGAACGGAGGGGAATTAAATACGAATGGATTCAGTGAAACCCTGGGAACTTTTAATATTACGGCAAACTCCAGCATTCGTTTGGGACCCACTACGCCACATGTTTTACGTGCGAATACCTTAGGTACTTTCTATTTCCGTATGTTGTACATCCGTGGCTGGGAAGGTGTTTATAACGGAGGTACTTCGGGAACCGCGGGTCAGATTTACCTCCAAAATTCCAATTTCTTAGTGCGCGATAAATTAGATCAAATTCGTTTTATCGATGAGACCAATAGCAATGCCAAATACGCGCCTTTGCAATTGTCCGACGGAGAAATCATCCCTACCGGTGCGGCCAATGTCGTG
>CALLKB010000204.1 GCA_938008575.1 uncultured Cytophagaceae bacterium
GAGATCTACACAGGCGAAGACACTCTTTCCCTACACGACGCTCTTCCGATCTTAAAATACCTGGAATACTCCCGTAATTTCGCAGATTTCAGTCCCGAATTAATGTTCGGCGATGGCTTGTACAATTACTATTACCACTTCATCAAACAAAATTTTCCACTTCTTAGACCCGTACTTTGGTTGTTCCCCAAAGCAAACAAAATGCAAGGGGTGGCCCAACTCGAAAAAGTTAGCTATCAGGCATTTTATACACGTACGGAGGCCCGCTATTTTCTCTTACAGATTTATGCGATGGAAAACATGAGCGATAAATCCTATGACTTAGCGAAATATACGCACGAAAATTATCCCGATAATCCATTCTTCCACCGTTACCATGCCCGTGCGGCATTTATCGTGGGCCGGATGGATGAAGCCATGGAGCAATCCAAGGAGATATTGAATCGAATTGCCCAACATCAAGTGGGTTATGAGGCTGTATCGGGTCGGTATGCGAGTTATATTTTGGGCTATTACCAATTGTATGTCTATAAAAACAGACCCGAAGCCAAGCAATATTTCCAACAATGCATGGACTTCAGTAAGCAAACAGATTCCTTTGAATCAGGATATTATTGGGCCTCTGTTCTCGGTTTAGCTCGAATTGCATTTCAAGAAAACGACTATGATCAAACCGTTGATTATTGCAAAGAAGTCTTAGATAAGGCTGAAAAGAAATCAGCCCAACACATCGAAGCCAAAAAATTACTTACTGAAGCGAAGAAAGCTCGACGCAAAAGGAAATAAGAAGCTTCCGGGGAAATTCGTACCTTTGTTAATACATGGAAATGAACGCAGCATTAATTAAAAAATACTTTCCGGAAATTACGGAACAACAAGAAGCCCAATTCGATAAGCTTTTACCCTTGTACACGGAGTGGAACGAAAAAATCAATGTCGTATCTCGCAAGGATATCGAAAATTTGATGTTGCACCATGTATTGCATTCACTTGCAATTGCTAAATTCCTCCCTTTTCGCCCAGGCACGGAGGTACTTGACGTAGGGACCGGAGGTGGTTTTCCGGGCATTCCTTTAGCCATCTTATTTCCAGAAGTGCAGTTTTTGCTTGTAGATAGCATAGGTAAAAAAATCAAAGTGGTAGAAGGTGTTGCAGAGGCATTGGGATTAAGCAATGTTCAGGCAAGACACATGCGCGCGGAAGACGTCGATCAGGATTTTGAATTTATAGTTAGTCGGGCCGTAACACGCCTCACCCCTTTCTATTATTGGGTTAAAAACAAAATCAGTCCAAATCATTTTCATACAAAACGAAACGGCTTATTATTATTAAAAGGCGGAGAATTAACCGAAGAAATTGCAGAATTAGGCAAAAAAGTGAAAGTGACAGATCTGACTTCGTATTTCAAAGAAGACTTTTTTGAAACGAAAAAATTGGTTTACGTTCCGATGTAATCTACGAGTATATGCAGAAAATTTCCGTAGCCATGTGCACTTATAACGGTGCAGAATTCCTTTCTAAGCAATTGGAATCTATCAAGCAACAAAGCATGCCCATACATGAGCTTGTTGTTTGTGATGATGGTTCATCGGATGAAACACTAGCGATTCTAGAGCGATTCAGTAAACAAGTTGCCTTCTCAGTTCAAGTTCACAGCAATCCTCAAAATCTTGGGAGCAGCAAGAATTTTGAGAAATGTATGGCCTTATGCGAGGGCGATTTGATTTTCCTTTGTGATCAGGACGATGTTTGGATGCCTGAAAAAGTTGAAAAGATTGTGGCTTATCTAGCGGCGCACCCGGAACAGGAGGCCGTTTTTTCAAATGCGACCATGATTGATCAGGCAGGATTTCCTACCGGAAAGACATCGTTTGAACAAATTGAATTTACACCTGAGGTGCAGAACAAATGGAATTCAGAAGGCGCTTTTGACATCTTATTAAGAGGCTATGTTGTTACTGGCGCCACATTAGCCATTAAAAAATCTGCGTTAAATTTAGTCTTACCCGTTCCCGAAATTATCCCTGATTTAATTCATGACGGCTGGATTGCATTGATTTTAAGTGCTCACAACAAGATTGGATTTATTCATGATACTTTAATTGAATATAGAGAACATGCGACCCAACAAGTTGGCCTAAAAGGAAGCCAAAAACATATCACTTTAATAGATCGATTTTTAAGGAAAAGAGATGCTAAAATCAATCGAATTAAAAATAAACAAAATGATATTCTGAAGTTGACGGAACATTTGTTACCCCTACCAATCAATGAGTTATATAAACAAAAATTAATCAGACGAAAAGAATTTTACACGATGCGTGCAACACTTCCTTCGTGCCGAATCCTGCGCATATATCCTGTGGTTAAATTTGCAATGAATGGTGAATACCAAGCGCAAGAGGGTGGGAAATGGTGGCGACCCATGTTAGGCGATTTATTTGAATAGCTATGAAAAAAGTTGCAATCGTCATTCCGATATACAAATCAACATTAACACACAATGAAGAAAAATCATTGTTGCAATGCCAGCGAATTTTAGGAAAACATCCCATTATATTCGTAGCTCCCAATTCGCTCAACCTAAATTTCTTAACTAAATGGGATATAGAATATTCTGCTATTCGATTTGAAGATCAGTACTTCAAAAGTCCTAAAACATATAACAAACTCCTTACAAACAGAAAATTTTATCAAGCATTCCTCAACTACGAATTTATTCTTATTTATCAGTTAGATGCCTATGTTTTTGAGGACAACTTATTGAGTTGGTGTACTAAAGGATATGACTATATTGGAGCTCCTAAATTGAGAAATCATCATTTAACAGACAAATTATCCTGCGAGCCTATCGTTTTGAATGGTGGGCTTTCACTGAGAAAGATCAAACCAATCATTCGTTACATAACTATTTACAATTTATTTTTCAAAGAGTGGCTGGCCAATGAGGACATGATGTTTTCATTTGCGCAGAAACGCGTTTATCTACTGAGATTTTTATTAAAATTACCCCATTGGAAAGAAGCTTTATCATTTTCAATAGAGAAAAATCCTTCAATTTCGTACGAAATACTTGGTAAATTACCTTTTGGGTGCCATGCATGGGAACGGTATAATCCGAACTTTTGGAAGCAATTTATACCACAAAGCGAGGACTAAGATTAAGCTTCAGCGGCTTGAAAAAGTAAGCGCATCGAACGCACTTTACGTCTTGAAATCGGAATGATTTCATCGTTAATTAAGCGAATTGCCTTTTGTGATTTGAAATCAATATGACAAATCGCTGCGGGATTGATTAACGCCGACTTAGATGGACGAATAAATCCCCCAACTTCAAGAACATCCGCGAAATACTTTAGGGTCCTGCAAGACAAAAACTTTCGACCATCTTTAAGGATTACGTGCGAGTAATTTCCTTCGCCCCGGACAAGCAAAATATCCAAAGGCATTACTTGAGTTCCATCGAGAACAAAAGCAGGTAACACATGTAACTTTTCTTCAAATACCATATTGACACATTAAATCACCACATTGGCTTATTCGAAATTAGACGACATTACCTCGAAAAATGAATACAATTGAGTTATTTGCGTTATTGTTATTTTAAAGCTTAAATTCGTTTATTAATCGGGAAAAAGAAAAACATGCAATTTATGTTTAAACACATTTATTGGCATTAAAGATAGAATTCCAACCTAAAAAAAGACAAACAAAAAGCCAATAGCGGATAGCCATACCCGAAAAAAGCGATATTATTGTGCATTATAAAAGCAAGAAAAAAATGAAAACAAGACGATTTGGTCGGACCGACTGGCAAGTGAGTGAACTAGGTTACGGTATGTGGGGACTTGCAGGATGGACAGGTTCAGATATTGAAGAAGTGAATGCCTCCTTGGAAAAAGCAGTATCATTAGGCGCTAATTTTTTTGATACGGCCTGGGGATATGCTGAAGGAAAAAGTGAACAAATTTTAGGTGCCTTGATCAAGCGTCATCCTGATAAAAAATTATACGCGGCAACTAAAATTCCGCCAAAAAATTTCACCTGGCCATCTAAATCTCATTTCAAAATTGAAGATTGTTTTCCTGCAGCGCATATAATTGAATACACCGAGAAAAGCTTAAAAAACCTAGGCGTTGAGCAAATAGATCTCCAACAATTTCACGTGTGGGAAGATGCTTGGGCAAATTCAGAAGAGTGGCAAAAGGCTGTTGAGCAATTAACTTCTGCCGGCAAAGTAGCCCATTGGGGGATTTCGGTGAACCGTTGGGAACCCAACAATTGCCTCAAAACACTTGAAACGGGCTTAATATCCTCAGTTCAGGTGATCTATAATATCTTCGATCAAAATCCCGAAGACCAATTATTTCCTTTATGTAAGAAACTAGATGTGGGAATCATCGCGCGTGTTCCCTTTGATGAAGGAAGTTTAACGGGCCTTATGAGCTATGAAACAACTTTCCCGGCGGACGATTGGAGATCTACCTATTTTGTGCCTGAAAACCTGATATCAAGTGTTGACCATGCGAATGCGTTAAAGCCATTAGTTCCAGAAGGAATGACATTGCCCGACATGGCATTACGCTTTATTTTAGCGAACCCTGACGTGGGAACAATCATTCCAGGTATGCGCAAAATCAAGCATGTAGAAAGTAATATTGCTTGTTCAGATGGAGCAACGCTACCCAACAATTTAGTAGCTGAATTAAGAAAACACCGTTGGGAACGCCAACCTACTGAATGGTCCCAATAGCTTGATCAAATAATTCTTTGAGCTTAGGCTCTTCTCGGAATCCCGTTGTTTTTTGGATTAATTTTCCTTTGCGAAAAACCAAAAAGCTCGGGATTTCGTCTATTCCATTGGCCTGTAAAATCGCTTGATTTCCATCTGCCTCCACTTTTATCACAGTTACCTTTCCAGCATAGTCCCCTGCAAATTTATCCACCATCGGCATCATTTTCAGGCAAGGAGCACACCATTTGGCATAAAAGTCTACGACAACCGCATCATTTTCCTTCGCCATTTTTTCAAAATCCGCTAAACTCCAAGCAGCATCGTGTTTCACAGTGGGCACTCCTTCTAAAGGCATCAATTTTGTTGTCCATTTCAAATATCCCCCTTTTAGTTCTGTCACTTGAAATCCTTTAGCCCGCATGAGCTCGGCGGCTTGCGCTGACCGACCACCCGAAAGACAATAAATCAATACCGGTTTCGACTTATCTAGTTTATCTATTTCCTTCGCAAATCCTTCCGAACGGAAGTCGATATTCATTGCTTTGGGTAAATGCCCGCCACCAAACTCACCAGATGTACGAACATCCAACAATAAAGCCTGCGGCTGTTCAGCAATTTTGGCTGAAAACGATTCAACGTCAAGCACTTGCGCGAATAAAGAACCTACTGATAAAGCTAAAAACAGGACTAGAAGGGAATATTTTTTCATTTTGAGAGGATGTCAGGTTATAAAATCATGAATAAACACAAAACTCACGGAAATTATCCAAATTTTGCGTTATTTTGCAAGGCAATTTAAGCAATTACATCGTAATCATTTATTCACAATAACAATAAAAAGATGAGTGCAATACAGTACGTACACGCCAGACAAATTTTAGATTCACGCGGAAATCCAACAATCGAAGTTGATATCAAGACCGAAGATGGAGCTTTCGGTAGAGCAGCAGTTCCTTCAGGAGCTTCTACAGGTATCCATGAGGCTGTTGAGCTTCGTGATGAAGACAAATCAGTTTACGTAGGTAAAGGGGTTTTAAAGGCTGTTGAGAACGTAAACAGAGCTATTGCTGAAGAATTATGGGGCTTAGAAGTTTCTGAGCAAAACATGATCGACCGTTTAATGATTGAATTAGATGGTACTTCTAACAAAGGAAAATTAGGTGCAAACGCAATCTTAGGTGTTTCTATGGCGGTAGCTAAAGCTGCAGCACAAGAAGCAGGTTTGCCTTTATATCGTTACATCGGTGGTGTTAATGCAAATACATTGCCAGTTCCAATGATGAACATCTTGAATGGTGGTTCTCACGCGGACAACTCAATTGATTTCCAAGAATTCATGGTGATGCCAGCGAAAGCTGAGTCATTCTCTCATGCTTTACGTATGGGTACTGAAGTATTCCACGCATTGAAAGGTGTGTTGAAATCAAAAGGATACTCAACAAACGTAGGTGATGAAGGTGGTTTTGCACCAAACATCAAGTCGAACGAAGAGGCAATCGAAATCGTATTGCAATCCATCGAGAAAGCAGGTTACAAACCAGGTGAAGAAATTTTCATCGCGATGGATGCGGCTGCATCTGAATTCTACGATGAGAAAACAGGTCTTTACACATTCAAAAAATCAGATGGCAAGCAATTGAACAACATGGAAATGGCTGCTTACTGGAAGACTTGGGCGGATAAATATCCAATCATTTCAATTGAAGATGGTATGGCTGAAGATGATTGGGCAGGTTGGGCTGAGCAAACAAAATTAATCGGTTCTAAATGCCAATTAGTAGGTGACGATTTATTCGTTACAAACGTGAAGCGTTTACAAGAAGGTATCGAAAAAGGTGTAGCAAACGCTGTGTTAGTTAAAGTAAACCAAATTGGTTCATTAACAGAAACAATTGATACGGTTAACTTAGCGAAACGTAATTCATACAAAAACATCATGTCACACCGTTCAGGAGAGACTGAAGATGCAACAATCGCTGACTTAGCAGTTGCATTGAACACAGGACAAATTAAAACTGGTTCTGCTTCTCGTTCTGACCGTATGGCTAAATACAACCAATTGCTTCGTATTGAGGAGGAATTGGGAGCGAATGCTTATTTCCCAGGTTTAAACTTCTAAGCACTCGTGAATCGCATCAAGCAGCAATTTCTTGGGCCGAACAAATTTTATTGGATTTCAGCGAGCATCCTCTTCGTGTGGATGTTCGTGCTGGATTCCAATGATGTCACTGTTCAGTTTCGCCTTTGGAATGAATTAAGGCAGCTTGAAAACGAGAAATCGTATTACCAACAAAAAACAAAAGAATTGGAAAAAGAGCGCCGCATGGTCATCGGAAATCCATCTTTGTTGGAAAAATATGCGAGGGAAAAATATCTGATGAAGAAACCGAAAGAGGATATTTTTGTGATTGTGGACGAAAACAATCAACCCATCGAGCACTAACAAAAAAGCCCTTCAATAGACTGCCCCCAAAAAGTTAGACACTTATTGGGGGCATTTTTATGAACAAAAGAAACAAGTATGATTACAAGTTTAGGCTTCAATGTGTTGAAGCCGTAATCAAAGACAACTGCTCGATACGAACAGTTGCTCAAAAAAAAGGAGTTAACATCACTAATTTACGCCTTTGGTATCGTTTCTATGAACGATATGGCAAGGATGGGCTGAAAGAAAGAAAATACCAATTCTACACCCCATCTTTTAAGCTCATGGTGCTTCAGTCTATTGAAAAGGAATTTCTATCTTTACGGGGAGCCTGTGCACGATTCAATATCCCAAGTGAATCGACAATTATCAAGTGGAAAAAGGTATATGAAATAGAGGGTGTAGCGGGCTTGAATTCTAAACCTAAAGGACGACCAGCTAAGATGTCAAATTCCATCAAACCCATCGCAAAGAAAGCCCAGAAGCCTCTAACAAGAGAAGAAGAATTACTTAAGGAAAACGAATACTTAAGGGCTGAAAATGACTTACTAAAAAAGCTTCAAGCCTTAGTTCAAGCAGACAAAAAGCGCAAGCCGTAAGTGAACTAAGGCATAAGCACAGGTTAGCAGTATTGCTTACTTGTGTAAAAATGGCAAGGAGTTGTTTTTATTATTATTCAAAACAAGGGACCGAAGACAAGTACTCGAAGCTAAAGCAAGAAATTGAACTGATCTATCATCACCATAAGGGCAGATTGGGTTATCGTCGTATAACCATTCTACTGCGTCAAGCTGGCCACCTAATTAATCACAAGACTGTTCATCGACTAATGACATGCTTGAAATTAAAGAGCTTGATTAGAAGGAAGAAATATAAATCCTACAAAGGAGAGCAAGGTAAAATAGCGCCCAATATTTTAAACAGGGCTTTTAAAGCAATGGCTCCTAATCAAAAATGGACAACCGATGTAACAGAGTTTAATGTATTAGGAAGGAAGCTATACTTGTCGCCTGTATTGGACTTATACAATCAAGAAATCGTCTCCTACGACATATCAGAACGACCTGATTTTAAAAATGTCATGAATATGCTAACAAAGGCAGTGAAAAAGAAGTCAAAGTCAACAGCCCTTCTGATGCACTCGGATCAAGGATGGCAATACCAAATGAAGCAGTATCAAAGTGTTTTGAAAGACAATGGAATCCAACAAAGCATGTCTAGAAAAGGAAACTGCTTGGATAATGCAGTCATGGAAAACTTCTTTGGAACACTAAAATCGGAACTGTTTTACCTGAACAAATATGAGTCAATAAAACAACTAAAGAAAGAAATCAATGAATATATCAAATACTACAATTATGAAAGAATCAAACTCAATTTAAACGGAATGAGCCCGGTGCAATACCGAGCTCATCACAATAATAATTAATTACTAACTTTGTCCAACTTTTGGGGGCAGTCTACAAACGAAGGGCTTTTTTTATATCTTGATATCCTTACTGGAAATTGCGGCTTTCTCCGCAGGATTTCCTTTCCAAATACTCCAAGGATCTGTCTTCTGACGGGTCAAATTCGCCCCCATCGCAATCAAGGTACCTTCACCTAAAACACTTTGGTCTCTAATTGTCGCATTCACACCGATGAAACAATAATCGCCTACTTGGCATCCACCCGAAAGTACGACATGGGATGTAAAGAATACGTGATCACCAATCGTACCGTGATGGCCTATATGATTTCCAGACCATAACACTACATCATTTCCAATCGTTACATAAGGCTGAATTGTATTATCTTCCAAAATGAAGCAATTGTCTCCAATTTTATCTGTTAAAACCGTGGCATGCGAACTGATGTAGGAAATGTAGGAATATCCTTTCTCTAATCCTTGTTCATATACGCGTGCACGAACCCGATTCATATTCTTTTCCGTCATGGGAGCAAAGAACTTATATTCCGAAGGTGGATAAATCGACTCAAGCGTCTCAAAGGGGACTAAAGGTAAGCCGTGAAACGTAGGTTCCTGAATGTAATCTTGCTCAACAGTAAACGCAACAACCTCATGATCGGAATCATTTTGCAAATAATAAAGTGCAAGTTCAGCAGTACGCGTATTACCAAAAATAATGACTTTAGCCATAGTTAAATTTAATGCAACAAAGGTAATTAGAGATTCGTCAATTCCCGTGTAATTAATAATGCTTATTTATCCATTGGTCAAAACCTCAGTAAGAAAGATTAGAACAAGGGAACACCCGTCATTTCTTTCGGTTGAGCCACACCCATCATTTTCAAGATTGTAGGAGACACGTCGCCTAATTTCCCATTTTGAAGTGTTGGGTGAAAATCATTATCTACCAAAATACATGGAACCAAATTCGTCGAGTGAGCCGTATTAGGCGTTCCATCTTCGTTCATCATGACGTCAGCATTACCATGGTCCGCAATAATAATGAAAGAATAGCCATGCGCTAAACCTGCTTTGACAACAGCTTCCGCACAGGCATCCACAGTTTCAACAGCCTTCACAACGGCTTCAAAAACACCTGTATGCCCCACCATGTCTGGATTAGCGAAGTTCAAACAAACAAAATCAACCTCTTCCTTCTCTAATTCAGGAATCAAGGCATCACGTAAATCGGCTGCCGACATCTCCGGTTGCAAGTCATAGGTCGCTACCTTCGGTGAATTACGCAAGATGTTTTGTTGGCCTTCAAACAATTGCTCACGACCTCCTGAAAAGAAGAAAGTCACGTGTGGGTATTTCTCTGTTTCGGCAATACGAATTTGCTTTTTACCAGCTCCTTCTAACACCTCACCCATCGTCATCGGCAAATTGGAATCGTTGAAAATTACTTTCACATTTTGGAATTCCTTATCGTATTCCGTCATCGTCAAGTAATACAAATCCAATTTGTGCATATTCTCCTCATGGAAATCACGTTGCGTAAGCGCTTGTGTGATTTCCCGTCCACGGTCAGTACGGAAGTTGAAACAGATGACAACATCTCCAGCCGCAATTTTTGCCAAAGGTTTCCCCGCAGCATCCGTCGCAATAATTGGCTTAATGAATTCGTCTGTTACGCCGGCATCATAACTTGCTTGGATAGAAGCCAATACATCTTGTGTAGGTGTTCCTTCTGCATCTACCATGGCGTGATAGGCTAAGGCAACACGTTCCCAACGGTTATCGCGGTCCATCGCAAAATATCGACCAGTTACGGAAGCTACGGCAGTACCTGTTTTCTTCGTATGGTTAACCAAATCCGTCATGAATTTCATCCCTGATTTAGGATCCGTATCACGGCCATCCGTAAATGCATGAACAAATACATTGGATAAACCTGCTTCAGAAGCAGATGTCAACAAAGATTTCAAGTGCTCGATGTGGGCATGAACACCTCCATCAGAAACTAAGCCCATGAAATGGACCGATTTATTTTCTTTTTTCGCGTAGTCAAATGCTTTCGCTAATTCTGGCTCTTGCCCTAATGTATTTTCGCGAACCGCTTTATTGATACGTACTAGATTTTGATATACGACACGGCCAGCACCTAAATTCATGTGACCCACTTCGGAATTTCCCATTTGGCCTTCAGGAAGACCTACGGCCTCACCAGACGCTTCCAATTTTGAATGCGCATATTTCGTATATAACGAATCAATAAAGGGCGTTTTTGCAGCATCAATCGCTGAAACTTTTGGGTTGGTGGCAATTCCCCAACCGTCTAAAATCATGAGTACGACTTTCTTATTCACGGGAGTATATTTAATTATCTAACAAAAATAGCCAAAAAGCTATAAACGCGCACGCATTTGTTTGGCGAATGCCAAAATATCCTTTCCTTCAACTGTCTTAACTGGAGAGCCAAAAATACTTGCTTCCAACATGGCATACCCTAATTCTTGTAGGGTACAGGCTGAATTAGGCACGAATAATTTGAGAATCGGGAAAAGCCAATTGATGTATTTGTAAAAGGCCAAGGCATTTTTCAAGCCGGGCGTCGGCTGAATCATGGCCGGACGGAAGGAATAATAATCACCAAAACCTAATTTAGCCAAATCATTTTCCGTTTTTCCCTTGACACGAGCCCAGGCTAATCTACCCTGCTCCGTGGAATCTGTACCGGCTCCTGAAATGTAACTGAATGACATATTCGGATTCTCGTCATGCAAGACATTGGCAAAGCCTAGCGTCAAATCATAGGTTTTTTGCTTGTATTCATCTGGCTTCATCCCCACGGAAGAAACCCCAAGGCAAAATAGGCATGCATCATAACCCTTGATCGCATCCCGCATTTCTTCTGGTTTTAAAAAATCTGGAAGTAGATATTCTTTGACCTTGGGATGAGTCACACCACAGGGCTTGCGGTTAATGACTAAAATTTGGCTCACGAAAGGCGACTGAATAGCTTCATGTAAGACACCTTCGCCTACCATGCCTGTGGCACCCGTAATGATTAATTGCTTTTGTAAAATTTCCATCGTAGACTTGAATAATATTTAAATACCTATTTGATGACTTCTAGAAGAAACTTCCTCCAACAAGCCGGCTTGGCGACTGCAGCTAGCAGCCTTTTACCCAATGCAAAATCCGCTATGACCTTTGTTCACCATGTCTTATTTTGGGCCAAAAACCCAGGTAATGAAGCCGAAAAAGCCCAATTATTAGCGGCGTTGAAACAATTAGGTACTCTGCCTATGATCCAGCAAGCGCACGTAGGCCGACCAATCATTACAGAATTTGACAAAGGTGCAACGGATGGAAGTTATACTTTTTCTGTCGTTTTAGTGTTCGATAACGCGACAAAAGAATCGGAATACTTATATCATCCTTTGCACAAAAAGTTCATCGATGACAACAAGCACCTCTGGGGAAAAGTTCAAGTCATTGATTCTGAATTGTTATAAATTAGTCGAAAAACGAATTGACTCGCTTGATATGGGGCCCTACATTTAGGGCATGAAACCACACACCCGAAAATTATATCAGTTAGTCCGTGCCAAATTGCATTTAGGCGAGCAAGATGGCATGAAATTTATCAATGGACTTCAGGCAGAAGTCAAGGAATCTACGCAGGAGTTTGTTATAAAGGATTTTGTACATCAAACTGTTTCAGAAGCAAAAAGCGAACTAATAAAATGGATGTTTATTTTTTGGGTGGGACAAGCAGCTGTGACGTATATGATTGTTTCCCTAATAAAAAACTGATAATTATTGGTCTATTCTTGTATCGAATTGACTCATCTAGCGTGTTTTTGTAGGTTTGAAACATGGAAGCGAAATCAATTCAACTGTATCAATTAGTGCATAAAAAACTCCACTTAGTGGAAAAAGATGCCATGGAATTTGTAGATGTCATTCAAGAAACCATCGAGGACCGAACTAAGAACTTCGTCACGAAGGAATACTTAGATGTTCGACTCATGGAACTGGAGTTGAAATTATTAACGAAAATAGCCGATACGAAAAAAAATATTCTTCGTTGGATGTTTACATTTTGGGTGGGTCAGCTCGTCGCGATGTTCGGTTTTATATACCTGTTTTTAAAACATTAGGCTTTTCGCTTTACGAGCACAAACATCCCGATGACGGAAATGAATAGCATTCCTAAGCTCGCGACATCTTGCCAACGAAGCATTTCGGGATGATTGAGTAAGTTTGCCCAGGAGGCCGCCTGTGTACCGGTCCACAAAGCAATCAGTGTTCGCGGAAGCATACCCAAAGTTCCACCTACAAAAAATTGACGCAAAGGAACACCCAAAAATGCCATTAATGCATTCGTGATAGCGAAAGGAAATATGGGAGATAAGCGGGCTAAAAACACCCAAGCAAAGGATTGCGCCTGTACATTTGCGAGAAAATCCCCTGCTTTAAACTTAACCCGAATCAGTTCGATCAGCGCATCTCCTTTCATTTTTCGAGCTAAGAAATAGCCCAACAAAGACGCGATGGCATAAGCGATAATCAATGGCCACAAGCCTGTCCAGCCCCAAACAAAGCCCGTAAACATGGCAAAAAAGGTCGTTGGACATAGAGCCAGCCCCATGATAAAAACAGCACTCACCCAAAATAACACATATTCCGTAGGTGAAAATTCTGTAAAAAATGTGGGATTCGACAAGGCAAAATAACCCAACAACACACTCGAAAGCACGGGTAACGCTCCCATCCAGAGAAGGTAAAGCGTTTCAAGAATGATGCGACGATTTTTTGGCATAAGGCCAACAAATATACGCTTCTTTTCATAATCCAAGCCCTTTTCCCTACCTTTGCAGGGCATTTTGCCCCATTAAAATTCATCCATGGAAATCGCAATCATCAAATACAACGCCGGAAATGTGCAATCGGTCATGTACGCCTTGGACAGAATCGGGATGAAATACCAATGGACAGATGACGAGCAAGTAATTCGTTCTGCAGATAAAGTCATCTTTCCTGGGGTTGGTGAGGCGAGTACGGCTATGGCCTACTTACGCGAAAAAGGCTTAGATCAATTGATTCCTTCGCTGAAACAACCCGTTTTAGCAACTTGCATCGGGATGCAATTGTTATGCCGGGATTCCGAAGAAAATAACACAACCTGCATGGGTGTTTTTGATGTGCCCGTGAAACGCTTTGTTAGCTCAGATCTAAAAATACCGCACGTTGGCTGGAATTCCATTCAAGCTCAAGGTGAAAATATCCTGATGGAAGGACTCAAAAAAGAAGAATACGTTTATTTCGTTCACTCCTTTTATGCGCCCGTAAATCCCTATACGACAGCCACTTGCGACTATGTGCAACCTTTTTCTGCCATGTTGCAAAAAGACAATTTCTATGCGGCACAATTCCACGCAGAAATATCGGGCATGGCCGGACAAAAAATCATTCAAAACTTCTTAGCGCTTTAATCTATGTTCCAACTCATTCCAGCCATCGATATTATTGGAGGACAATGCGTTCGATTAACGCAAGGGGATTACCAACAAAAGAAAGTTTACAGCTCTGACCCTTTAGAAATTGCCAAAGCATTCGAAGGGGCGGGCATTCAACGTTTGCATTTGGTGGATTTAGATGGAGCCAAAGCGAAAGAAATTGTCAATGCCGCTGTCTTGGAGCGCATTGCTTCAAATACTTCATTACACATTGATTTTGGTGGCGGAGTACAATCCGATGCCATGATCGACCGAGCATTTTCTGCCGGTGCAGCACAAATCACCGCAGGAAGTATTGCCGTTCGCAATCCTGAACTCGTACACGGTTGGTTCAAAAAATACGGAACAGATAAAATCATTTTAGGTGCCGATGCACACAACGAGCAAATCGCCGTATCGGGCTGGCAAGAAAATTCCAACATCTCTATTTTTGATTTCCTGACCGACTACCAAGCGGCAGGTGCGCAATACGTTATTTCGACGGATGTGGCGAAAGATGGATTGTTGCAAGGACCGAGTTTTGATTTATATGAAAAAATTCAGGCCAATAATCCCGGAATGAACATCATTGCGAGTGGCGGAGTGGCCAATATGCAAGATTTGGAACAATTACGTGCCATGAATTTATTCGGAGTAATTGTGGGAAAAGCCTTTTACGAAGGTCGCATTACGCTTGAAGATTTAGCCACATTTGCCAAAGAATCCCTATGCTAACGAAACGAATTATTCCCTGTTTGGATATAAAAGAAGGTCGGACTGTGAAGGGGACCAACTTTGTGGACTTGCGCGATGCGGGTGATCCCGTTGAATTGGGTGCACTCTATGCGGAACAGGGAGCAGATGAATTGGTTTTTTTAGATATCACAGCGACCGTTGACAACCGAAAGACTTTGGTCAACTTGGTTCGTGAAGTGGCACGTCATGTCAACATACCTTTTACCGTCGGTGGTGGAATCAGTAGCATCGAGGACGTTTCTGCCTTATTGAATGCGGGTGCTGATAAGGTGTCGATTAATTCATCGGCGGTTCGTCGGCCAGAATTAGTGGACGAATTAGCATTGCAATTCGGGTCGCAATGCATCATCGTGGCGATTGATACACGCTTTGTGGATGGCAATGATTGGGTACATACGCACGGAGGAAGAAAAATCACCGAAATTCAAACGATGGCATGGGCGAAAGAAGTCGAGTCACGTGGGGCGGGTGAAATATTATTAACATCCATGGATGCTGATGGAACCAAAGCTGGCTTCGCGAACGACTTGACGAGTCGGGTATCAGCGCAGTCTTCCATCCCCATTATTGCCTCAGGTGGTGCGGGAAGTATGGAGCATTTTTATGAGGTTTTTACGGAGGGAAAAGCGGATGCCGGATTGGCAGCGAGTATTTTCCACTTCAAGGAAATTGAGATTATC
The DNA here is from genome assembly GCA_938008575.1 of uncultured Cytophagaceae bacterium. Classification (GTDB taxonomy): domain Bacteria; phylum Bacteroidota; class Bacteroidia; order Cytophagales; family Spirosomataceae; genus Aquirufa; species Aquirufa echingensis. The sequence goes on from CALLKB010000204.1 coordinate 15,494, forward strand.
GAATTGAAAAAATACTTAGCGAACAAAGGAATTCCGATGCGGATTTAATAATTTAACCCTTATGAGTTTACAACCCGATTTTTCCAAAGGATTAGTACCTGCCATTATTCAAGATGCAAGCACCTTGAAAGTCTTGATGTTAGGTTACATGAATGAAGAGGCCTATGCCAAAACGATTGCTGAAAAACGGGTGACCTTTTTTTCCCGCTCCAAGAATCGTCTTTGGACCAAAGGAGAAACTTCAGAAAATTATCTAGATGTGGTCAGTGTGGCTATTGATTGCGATCAAGACACAATTTTGATTCAAGCAAAGCCTGCTGGGCCTACTTGCCATACAGGAGCAGACACTTGTTTCAACGAATCTAATGCGGACAATGCCGCATGGTTGGATCAATTGAAGCATGTGATTCGTTCACGTAAAAATGCCTCAGCAGACACATCTTACACAGCTTCATTATTCCAAAAGGGCACACACAAAGTTGCCCAAAAAGTGGGTGAAGAAGCCGTGGAATTGGTGATTGAGGCACTTATGAACAATGACGAATTATTCAAAGGCGAAGCGGCGGATTTAATCTTCCACCTTTTGGTTTTATTAGAGGATCGTGGAATCGGTTTGGAAGAAATCGTAAAGACATTACAAGCTAGACATCAGAAATAATATGATTGGATTTATCATTCGTTACATCATCATTGCTTGCGTGGTATTAATCATTCCACGTTATTTAAAAGGAATTACTGTCGATGGATTTACCGCAGCTTTAGTGGTTGCTCTAGCCATGGGATTTTTAAATTCCTTCGTGAAACCCATCTTAAAAATTATCAGTTTCCCGA
>CALLKB010000205.1 GCA_938008575.1 uncultured Cytophagaceae bacterium
TCCGGCTCCTCCTGCTCCGCCGGCTGCACCTGCCTCGCCGAGCCCAACCGCCAATAGACAGCCCGACGCACGCTCAAGATCAGCCTCTGCGGGTGGCGGCCATGCACATGCGGGAGCCATGATTTATTTAGGCGGAAATACTTGGCCCAAAGAATTCAGAAACAATATTTTCATGAATAATATCAATGGGGCCAAACTTAATGTCGACATTTTGACCCCCAAAGGTTCCGGCTATAGCGCCAGTCATAAAAAGGATTTTTTGTCAATGAATGATTCATGGTCGCAATGGCTTAACATGAAATATGACCCCAGTGGATCTGTCTATGCGATTGACTGGTATGATAAAAACCAATGCCATAGTACAAATCCAGATGTGCACGATAAAACCATGGGCCGAATTTTTAAGATTACTCATGAAACGGATGTGTTTGTTCGGGTTGATTTAAGTCAATCGACCGACTTGGAATTGGTCAATCATCAATTGAATCCCAATGAATGGTATGTGCGCCAGTCGCGAACTATTTTACAAGAACGTGGAGGGAATGAGCAGGTATATAAAGCATTAAGGGAAATTTTAGACAAGAATCCCGATGTCACCCGTAAGCTTAGGGCATTATGGACTTTGCAGGTTACGGGTGGTTTAACCGAGATGGATTTGGAGAGATTGTTAGGCCACGAAAGTGCTCATGTACGAAGTTGGGCGATCCAATTGGCCACCGAGAAAAAAGCTGTTTCGGCTACTTTTTTAAGTAAATTGGAATCCATGGCCAAGACAGAATCAAGTGCACAGGTTCGATTGGCTATGTTGGCAGGTGTGCTGCGTTTGCGTCCCGAAATGAGATGGAATGTGGTGGAAGTTTTAGCTCAAAAATCCGAAGATCGCTTAGATCACAATATTCCCTTGATGGTTTGGTATGCGGCTGAGCCATTGGCTGCGATCGATCCGATGAGAAGTTTAGCGATGGCTGAAAAAGCGAAGATGCCTAAGTTCTTATTGTACATGGTTCAGCGCATTGGGGCCATCAAATCGGCGGAGGCGAAAAAAGTGTTGGAAGGCTTTATGGACCGATTGGGAAATAACCATGAGCAACATGAAATCATGATGGCGGTCGAAAAAGCGTTGAAAGAAAATCAATAAAGGAAGCAAGTAAAATCCAGATAGTTGGTATATTTTGAAATATATTTCTAACAGGGATAATTAATGGGGAAATTTTTTCATAAAAAATTATAGCATCAACCTTAGTTATTGTAAATACTCTGTAAATACAAATTTTTTCTGAAGATTCAAAACCAAAACTTCATCATCCTCAACAGTATATAACAAATGCCACAACTGAAAATACACTTGTTTATCGAAATCATTACCCGATAAA
>CALLKB010000206.1 GCA_938008575.1 uncultured Cytophagaceae bacterium
GCCTTTGCAATTGTCCGACGGAGAAATCATCCCTACCGGTGCGGCCAATGTCGTGACAGGGCAAGCGAATATTCGGGTTTCCAACGAGCCTACTTTTAATGGCGCTTGGGCGCTTTCGGGTTCCACCAATACGTTTAATGCAAGTGATGATAATGCAAATATTAATTACCTCGAGTTACAGACAAATTTAGGTACGACGAATGTGGTCATTAATTCCGCTTTTGCGAATGGCAGCCAGGCCGGGGCTATCTTGTTTGATGAACCGATTGCCGTAACGACAAACAATACCGTCGCGCGTGCTTTTACGGTGACGGCTAGTCGGGATATTCATGTCAACCAAAATTTAGTGATAGGTTCCACGGCATCTACGACGAATCGGGCGCCGAGCGTTAGTTTTACGGCCGGGCAAAACATTCGAATCAATGCTGCCTTAAGCGTAAGTCCTTCGTCTATCAATACGCCAACGAATAGCATTATTATCAGTCCGTCCATTGCCATGGTTGCGGGTGGAACAATTTATGTAGCATCCACGGGTTCTGTTTCAACCGCCGGAGGGGCGAATATCAGCACGAATGCCGCGGGTTTTGGAGGAGCAGGAGGTGCTTTGAGTATGCAGGCCGCAGGATTGTCCATCGCTGGGAATGTATCAGCGGCTGGCGGAACTTCAACTTATGGGCCTGTAAATGCTGGTGCAGGAGGTAACGTTACTTTGCAGAATACTTCTTTGAACTTTGTCGATAATGATGGCCAAACGGGTGGCATCATTTCAGGAGCAACACTAATCAAGAACGGGGCAGGTATCCTGCAATTAATGGGGTCTAATACGTTCACAGGGGCTTCGAATATTAACGCGGGAATGATTATTTTAGGGGCATCTGAATCCCTTCCCAATACGAGTGCGATGACCATCGCATCTGGAGCTACTTTTGATATGGCCGGTTGGAGCGAGACAATCGCGGGATTGAGTGGTGCAGGTACGATTCGTAGCTCTATATCAGGCACTTCCTTGTTGACCTTTGGGTCGAATAATGCCAATACAACATTTACCGGATTGATCGAAGATGGGGCTGGAACTTTATCTCTGACAAAAATGGGATCGGGTACTTTTGAACCGATATATGCGAATACGTATAGTGGATCTACAACAGTAGCGTTAGGAACTTGGATTGCATCTCAAGCGAATGCTTTCGGCTCAAACGCGGGGGGAACGACGGTGCTTTCGGGTGCCGTGACCCAATTGAAGGGGCCGTTGAATTTTGGAACTGAGAATTTTACCATCGCGGGAACAGGGATTTCATCGAATGGCGCTTTGCAAATTCAAACGGGTAATGTGACGATTGGTGGGGCTTTGACAGTCGGTTCCGTAGCTACAACCATTAAAGTCGAATCAACAGGATTGAATTTAAATGGAGATATCAGCATGCCTACGGGTGGGTTGACCTATGTTGGTACAGGAACTTCCACATTAAACATAGCGGGAAATATCAACGTGGCTGTTGGCCAAATCGTCAATGGCATTTCAGAAACGACAATCTCGGGCATTCTTAGTGGTGCGGGTTCGTTGACCAAACGTGGTGTAGGAAATATTACAATCACCAATGCGAATACCTTTACGGGTGCTGTTTCTGTTGAGGTCGGAAACATGACGATTAGCCACAATCAGGCATTAGGTTTAGGTGCTGGGGCTACTTCGATTGCGGCCTTGTCTAAATTGATTTTACCTGGCGGAATAACGGTTGGCGCTGAGGTGTTGAATTTGGCAGGATCGGCATCGGGTGTGGCAAGTTTGGTCTCACAAGGGGGAGCTAATGCGTGGAATGGAACGATTAATTTAAGTGGAACGACGAACACGATTCTTCCAGAAACCGATTTGGTGATTGGGGGAAATGTCGTGAATGCGGGGACTATTTTGAATGTGGGTGCTCCAGTAAATGCGGCAACATTGCGTTTCAATGGAGTCATTTCGGGCGCTGGTTCCTTTGAAAAAACAGGATTGAGTACAGTGGAATTTGGGGCACAAAATACCTTTACGGGATATACCAAAGTGGCTTCGGGAATTTTACGTTTGGCAGTCAATCAGTCGATTCCGAATGCGGGTGTGATGTATTTGGATAGTGGGGAGTTTCAAACCAATGGCTATTCGGAAACGATTGGTACGCTGCATGTGACCAATCATTCGCAGATTACGTTAGGTATGGGCGCTCACGTGTTGACCTTCAATGCGATGGGGGATTTCAACTTCCGAAAATTACGGATTAATGGTTGGCTTGGAGCCTATGGTTCCGGCACTAGCGGTACGGATGGGCAGATATTTTGGGGAAATTCAGCGTTTTTGATTCGTGAAAAATTGGATCAAATTCGTTTCTATAATGCGACGGGTCCGAGTACCCATTACACGACGCAATTAGCCACAGGTGAATTGGTTCCGATGGCGGACATTACCAATGTCACGGGTCACAGTAATATTCGTATTTCGGATGAGGTGCGCACCAATGGAGCCTTTGTCTTGGCTTCTGGGACATATACGTTTACGCCATCGGATGACAATGCCATTATCAATGCAACGGAGTTAAGAGGTTTATTGGCCACGAATTCGGTGGTGATTAATACCGCAAGCCCAACGGGCACGCAGTATGGTTCCGTATTATTCGATGTGGATATGCCGGCATTGGGAACACCTACGGTATTTAATACACAAACCGTGAATGCGGGTGCAAATATTTGGCTTAATAAAAACTTGACTTATAGCCCAGTAGGAAGCACAGGAAAAGGAACAAATTTGATTTTCCGAGCAGCGAAAAATATCAGTGTGCTGGGCACATTGTCAACGAATACGATTTCTTCATCTTCGGGTACGACCATTCCGGCGGCGGGTGACATTAGTTTTGAGGCGACGGAAAACTTGAAGATTTCGGGTGCGATTTCGGCCGTTGGAGGGAATAATACGAATTCGACCTATGGTGGAAATGGCGGTGCCATTCTTTTGAAAGGTATCGGAGGAATCACCATGCAGGCCAATGTATTCAATAATGGAGGTACTTCAGCGAGTGGCGGAGTGTATAATGGAATTGCGGGTTCTGTCATTATTCAAACAGAAAATACGGTACAAACGACTGGTGGCGGGGTGAACGATGGACAGTCGGCAGGTACGTTCAATGGCTTGAATATAACCAAAGAAGGCGCTGGGGTATTTGTCATCAAGGGGGCCAATATATACACGGGGAATACAACAGTGAATGCAGGAACTTTGCGTTTAGGGGCTTCGGAATCGATCACCAATACAAGTATTTTAACGGTCAATGCCTCGGGTGTATTTGAAATGAAGGATTTTAATGAGACCGTAAATAATATATCAGGTTCCGGTCTCATTCGAAATGGTGGTTCGACGACGAGTTTATTGACTTTGGGGGCCAATAATTTAGCGAGTACCTACAGTGGAATATTAGAGAATGGCGGCGGCGTTTTGGCCTTGACTAAAAATGGTACGGGTATCTTAACATTATCGAATGCGAATACCTATTCAGGGGCGACCTTGTTGAATGCTGGGGGTATTTTGGCAACTAATAATATGGCATTGGGTGATGCGGTCGGGACTACGACGGTCGCATCAGGTGCGGTGCTTCAAATCCAAGGTGGGATCCAAGTGGCGGAAAATGTGACCATTAGCGGTACAGGATTAAGTTCATTAGGGGCACTGATTAGTAAGAGCGGGGATAATGTTTGGCAAGGAAATATCACAACAGGTACCGCAGCGACGTCTATTCGGGTAGATGCGGGGAATTTGACGATGCAGGGAACGACAACGATGGGAGGGAATCTGACGATTGGGGGAGCCGGTTCGAGTTTACTGCATTCGGGCGCTTTGATATCTACGGGTGTGTTGACTTGGGACGGAGCCCTTGTTCAAACCTATTCTGGTCGAATTTCGGGTTTTGCGAATATTGCGAAAAGTGGAACGGGTAATGTGACTTTGAGCGGCGATAATACGTATACCGGAACGATGACTTTGTCTGCAGGATCTTTGATTTTACAACATGCGAATGCATTAGGGACTGCGCTGGGGTCAACGACCGTGAACTCCGGGACGAATTTGATTTTGGATGGAGGTATTTCGATTGCCTCTGAGCCTTTGTCGTTGAGTGGGGCATTGACGAGTGGAACAGGGGCTTTGCGGTCGATTAATGGGGCGAATGCCTTTTTAGGTCCGATTACCACGGGAGGGTCTTTGGTTTACATCAATGCGGAAAGTGATTTGAGTTTAGGAAGCATTTCGAATTCGATTAGTTTGACCTTGGGTTCTGCGACGGGCGCGGGAAATATTGTGTTAACCGCAGGTATTTCGGGAGGGGGATCTTTGGAAAAAACGAGTACGAATCGCTTGACTTGGAACGCGACTAGCTCGTATTCGGGCTTAACTCGCTTGACGGCAGGAACTATGCATTTGGGCATTGCGCAAGCGATTCCTGCGGCGAGTGCCTTTTATTTCAATGGGGGTACTTTGGTTACCAATAATTATTCCAATACGTTGGGGACGCTTTATTTGACGGCCAATTCTACATTAGAATTAGGGACCCTTACGGCGCATAATGTGGTCTTTTCGAGCATCAGTCAATTATTTGATTTTAAACGTTTGAGCATCAAAGGATGGCAGGGTGATTATACGAATATGACGCCTGGAACGGTGGGGCGGGTGAAGTTTACTTCGTCGGTGAGTACCTATGTGCTCGATCAAATCTTGTTTGAAAGTCCTACGCCAACTTATCATTATGCGAATATGATTACGGATGGAACGTTTGAGATCGTTCCTGGGGCAAATATGATTGTCAATCCGACGAGTTATAGCAATGTGATTTTGAGTACGGCAACGCCGAGTAATGGGACTTGGAGTGCCTTGACTGGAGGCGTTTACACCTTTACACCTAATACGGATAATGCGATTTTGAATGTGACGGAGGTCCAAACAAAACTGGCCACGGGGGATGTGACTGTTCTTACTTCCAATGGTTCTGGAACGCAGTCGGGGGCCATAATTGTCGTGGGGGCATTATCAGCATCGAATGCTTCAGCGGCCGCGCGTAAATTGACCTTGACAGCCCGTGGAACGGTGAATGTGTATGCGGGGATGACTTTGGGCTCGACTACAGCTGCTACGGCCTACCCAGGGATTGAGGCTTATTTTGAATCGTTGACTGGGGATGTTACGGTATCTTCTGCGGGTTCTATTGTGACTTCGGCAGGGAATTTAACGGGAAATGTGTCTGCTTCTCGCGCTGGTAATGCGGGGAATATTACGTTGAAGTCGGTGGGTGGTATCATGTTAAATGGAGCCATTACAGCAACTGGAGGTAACAATGCATCTACGCTTACGAATACGGGTGGCGGAAATGGTGGTAATATTACGTTGATCGGACCATTGGGGATTACAGCGAATGCGAATATCACGTCACAGGCGGGAAATAATGCCTTTGCGAGTAATTATGCCAATGCCTTTCCGGGAACTTTGACATTTGAAACGGATGCCTTGACGGATGCGAGTGGTCAGAATTTGGGACAAACGTCGACGAGTATCATCAAGGCAGGTAATGTCGTGAAGAATGGCTCGGGTACGATCTTGTTGCGCAATTACAGTTATGGCGGATTTACGACGGGTGGGGTTTTAGTGCAGACGCCATCTGTGCAAGTCAATGCTGGTACCTTGAAATTAACGACCGCGACTAGTATTTGGGATTATGCCGATGTATCGGTGGCTTCTGGTGCGATTTGGGATTTAGGAGGATTTAGCGAGACTGTTGGTTCCATTGCGGGTTCCGGGACGATTCGGAATGCGTCTACTTTGACGTTGAGTTATAATAATCCGAGTTTGACGACCAACTTCAGTGGTTTGTTGGAGGGAAGTATGGCGCTTGTGAAAAGTGGGCCAACAGGTATTTTGGAATTAAGTAGTGCGAATACGTATACGGGGTTAACTACGATTTCGCAGGGTATCATTCGTTTGAAACATGCGGATGGATTAGGGGCTACTTCGTTGGGAACAGTGGTTTCAGATGGTTCGAGTTTGCAATTGGACGGCGGAATTACGGTCGCTTCTGAGGCATTGACCTTGAATGGAACAGGTGGGGGATTGGGAGCATTGCGGAATATGACGGGGTCAAATACTTATGCGGGTGCGATAACTTTGGGTACGCCGGCGGTGCGGATTAATTCGGATGCGGGA
>CALLKB010000207.1 GCA_938008575.1 uncultured Cytophagaceae bacterium
CATAATCTCCTTGTGCAGACACGGTAAAATAGCCATCCCATTGATTTGTGTTGACTACCGGACCAACATTTTCCGGAATGGACCAATTTAGCCAACTATCATCTAATCTACGAGTTAGAAAAATATCGTTATTACCATAGCCCACATGCCCACTTGAAGAAAAATACATTGTTTGACCATCAGGAGCAATAAATGGAGTACTTTCAGACTCTCCTGTATTAACTGTAGCTCCTATGTTTTTAGGTTCTGTCCAAGTATCGTCTGATTTCAAAAAAGAAACATAAATATCTTTACCTCCATAAGAATCTTTCATTTCAGTGGTCATCAAAAGGACTTTACCATTCGGAGCCAACGTATATTCTGAATATTCTGATTTGTTTTTAAAGTTTTGAATCCGAATAGGTTTCGGAAAACTCCATTCACCAGTGCGCAACAAAAATGATAACGAAACACCTTTTTCCATTTGGCCATCTTTGCCATACACATTATTTAACAACATGGTTTTACCATTTGGCGAAATACCACAAACGGCATTATTTTCCTCATTATTGATAGGTGCGGGAAATAGCGTCGCCTTTTCCCATTGTTTCTTATCCTTTAAATTAGACACCCAAATGTCTTGATTTTTATTAGCCCCTAAATTATCAGGATGTTTCCACCGAGTGAAATAGAGTTTTTTGCCATCAGGACTAACCACCGGGCAAATCTCATTAAACTTTGAATTAATAGCCGTTCCTAAATTTTCTTTGACCAAATAGGCATTCGGATCAACTTCCAATTTAATCCGATCTTCAATGGGAGAGTCACCGTCCGATATTACTACAGCATCCAACTGGGAATAACCTGAAACACGCAAAGAGTTCATTGTAATCTTAATGGATTTCACTTTGAATGAGGTCGGATTAGCCAACCGTATCCGCGTTATTTGTCCGTTGGCTTGGGCATAGCCAGCATTAAATTCTTTCAACAAATATAATTTATTGTTTTCATCCAATGCATCAACGCGAGTAATTGACCCCGCACCAAAATTTTCAAAAATCGCTACTTGCTTTACGACTTTGGCTGTATCAAATGAAACAATGATAAATTCGCCGCCTGGATTATCAGGAGTCAAAGATTGCCAAGCACTAGGAGTGGCTGAAAATTTAGGGTATCTACTTGGTCGGCCTAAAATATGAAGCGCCCGATATTCTTTTCCCAACAAGGGATCAGTATACTCACTTGAAAAAGACATCACCTTACTTGCCCATTGAACCGATTGAGCCTTTGAGGTCAAAAGCGTCAAACAAATTAATGAAAAGAGGAGAATACTTTTTAGCATAAACTTAAGCCAAAGTCATTAATTCTTGGATAGTAGCCTTCGGATCCGCTGAGGCAAAAACAAAACTTCCTGCTACAAGCACATTTGCACCTGCATGAATTAATGCCCCTGCATTTATTTGATTTACGCCTCCGTCAATTTCTAAATAAATATCTTTCCCTGTAGAATCAATCAATGCTTTTAATTGAGTGGTTTTTCGAACAGAATTTGGGATAAATTTCTGTCCACCAAATCCCGGATTAACAGACATAATTAATGCTAAATCTAAATCCCCGATAACATCTTCTAAAACAGAAACGGGAGTACCAGGATTAAGAGCAACTCCTGCAAGGCAACCTTCAGCCTTAATTTGTTGGATAGTACGATGTAAATGCGGACAAGCTTCAGCATGTACCGTTATCATATTGGCACCACTAGCGGCAAATTGACTGATATAACGTTCAGGTTTTTCGATCATCAAATGACAATCCAAAAATTTCGTAGTATGCTTGGCAATTGCCTCTAAAACAGGAAAACCAAATGAAATGTTCGGGACAAAGACTCCATCCATTACATCGATATGAATCCAAGCCGCAGCAGATTCATTTAACATTTGAGTTTCTTGAGCGAGGTTGGCAAAATCAGCGGCCAACACAGAGGGTGCAATGATTAATTTTTCCATTTTACAAAGGTATGAAAAATATTGGCTAAGGCTTATTTCTGATGAGATTCGGATTAACTTTGTATGTCAATTTATCGCGTATGGATATTCAAAAAAAGATGCAGGAATTGGTGGATCAAATTAACCACTACAATCATGCATATTATCAATTAAATGAAAGCTTAATTACAGATGAGGCATTTGATAAACTCCTCGCTGAATTGCAAAAATTAGAATTCGAAAATCCATTATTTGCCGTTCCTAATAGTCCTACACAATTCGTAGGTGGTACCATCACTAAAAATTTCAAATCAGTTACCCATCAATTTCCCATGCTATCATTGGGAAATACCTATAATGAATCAGATTTACGCGATTTCGACGAGCGCATTCAAAAAGCATTAGGCGAAGAAAAATACGAATACATCTGCGAATTAAAATTTGATGGTGTAGCGCTTTCCTTTTGGTATGAAAACGGAAAATTAATCAAAGGAGTTACGCGTGGAGATGGAACACGTGGGGATGATATTACCAATAATGTTAAAACCATCAAATCAATTCCGCATACGATACAATCGCAGGATTTTCCAACAACTTTTGAAGTAAGGGGAGAAGGTTATATGCCCATCAGTTCTTTTGAAAAAATCAATGCAGACAAAATTTCCCAAGGTGAGGCTCCTTTAGCAAATCCACGTAATGCGGCTTCAGGAACATTTAAATTGCAAGATTCGAGTATTGTGGCCCAAAGAAACATGGCGTGTTTTGTCTATGCCTACCTCGGAAATGAGATCCCTTTTCAGACCCATGAAGAAGGGTTGATGTTAATGGAAAAGAACGGATTCCCCGTTTCCAATACCTATCGAAAATGTGGAAACATAGACGAGGTAATCCAATACATTGAAGATTGGGAGGAAAAACGCCACGATTTACCCTTGAATACAGATGGCATTGTCATAAAAATCAATGATTTAGGACAACAAGAGCGATTGGGTTTTACAGCCAAATCACCACGATGGGCTATCGCTTATAAATACCCTTCCGAAATAGCGCATACCAAAATAGAAAGCGTATCCTACCAAGTGGGCAGAACAGGGAATGTAACTCCTGTAGCTAATTTACACCCCGTGTATTTGGCAGGCACTGTTATCAAGCGCGCATCCATTCACAATGCGAATGAAATGGAACGCTTGGATTTACATGAAAACGATACGGTATACATAGAAAAAGGGGGGGAGATTATCCCTAAAATTACGGGGGTTGATGCAAGTAAACGCCTACCAAATGCAGCCAAATTCGAATTCCCTACACATTGTCCAGCTTGTGATCAAGCATTAATCCGTGAAGAAGGCGAAGCAAATCATTACTGTATAAATGACTCACATTGCCCACCTCAAATTAAAGGAAGAATAGAACATTTTATTCAGCGAAAAGCCTTAAACATTGAAAATTTAGGGACAGAAACCATCGATTTATTAGTTGAAAAAGGGATTATTCACAATGCTGCCGATCTATATGACTTGAACGAAGAAAGTTTCTTTGGATTAGAAGGCTTTCAACAAAAATCCATTTCCAATATCCTTACCTCGATAGAAAAATCGAAGCAAATACCTTTCCGACAAGTATTATTCGGAATAGGAATTAGACATGTGGGAGCAACAATCGCAGAAAAGTTAGTTTCGGCTTTTCATCGGATAGAGGATTTGCAAAATGCGACTTACGAGGAATTAATTGCCGTACCTGAAATTGGGGATCGCATTGCCTTGAGTATTCGAGCGTTCTTTGAAGATGAGGAGAATTTACAGTTCATCGAGAAATTACGAACCTCAAACGTTCAATTATCCGAGGAAATCCAAGAAATAGTCTTGGAAGGGCAGGCTTTAGTCGGAAAAAGTTTCGTAATTTCGGGAGTCTTTGAAAACTTCGAACGGGATGACCTTAAGGCTAAAATTGTAGCCAATGGTGGAAAAGTAGTTTCCAGTATTTCATCCAAACTCGATTACCTAGTAGCTGGCAACAACATGGGGCCTGCTAAATTGGAGAAGGCTACTCAATTAAATATCAAAATTCTAAGCGAAGAAGACTTTTTAGCGCTTCTTTCATAATGTATGCAATCACAACCATTACCTAAATTTCATGGCGTTGCTCCAGCATTAGTAACACCGATGTTGGCAGATCGTTCCATCGATTGGAAAGGATTAGAAAAACTTATTGCTCATGTCAGCCAAGGTGGCGTTGATTATCTTGTTGTCCAAGGAACCACAGGAGAATCGGCAACGACTACAGCAGATGAGAAGAAACAAATTGTTTCAACAATTCAAACGAGCAATTCTCGTAATCTGCCTATCGTTTATGGATTGGGAGGAAACAACACCGAAAATCTTTTAAAGCAAATTAAAGAGACTGATTTTTCAGGCATCGATGCAATCTTGTCTGTTTGTCCCTATTATAATAAACCAAGTGCACGTGGCGTTATTGCCCATTATCAAGCCATTGCTGATGCTTGCCCAGTACCTGTTATCATGTACAATATTCCCGGAAGAACGGGAATTAATATGTCGGCTGAAACGGTGTTAACATTAGCTGAGCACAATAATATCATAGGCGTTAAAGAAGCATCTTGCATCATTGAGCAATGCATGGAAATTGCGTTTCACAAACCGGAAGACTTCTTATTGATTTCGGGTGATGACGTACAAGCTGTGCCTATTATTTCGATTGGAGGAGTAGGTGTTATGTCTGTCATTGCGAATGCATTTCCACGTCAATTTACTGATATGATTCACGCGGCTTTGGCTGGTGACTACAAAACAGCACAAAAAGCATTGGCTGCATTCTTAACCATTGATCCTTATTTATATGAAGAAGGTAATCCGGTAGGAGTTAAGAAAATTCTTGCATTGCAAGGAATGATTCAAGGACAGGTTCGTATGCCTTTAGCAGAAGGATCTGATGCACTTGGCAACAAGTTAAAAGAAATTATTACTCAAGTTAAATTATCCAACTAATGTTCGTACACGTAGTAAACTTTTGGTTAAAAAAGGGATTATCCGAAGCAGATATCCAAAAATTCGAAGCAGGTGTTAGTTCACTTGCAGAAGTAGAAACAGTTGATGTATTCAGCGTAGGAAAACCTGCTAAAACAGATCGTCCAGTCATTGATCGTTCATACGATTATTGTTTATTAACCACTTTCGAAGAGGAAGCAGGGCACGATGTATACCAAACACATCCTATTCACCTAAAATTCATTGACGATTGTAAAGAACTTTGGGATAAAGTATTGATTTATGATTCAGAAAGCATCTAAATACGCAGTAGGAATCCTACTGATGAGTACTGCACTTAGTTGCTCAAAACATGTGCAACCGAGTACGTACTATAGCCCCAACTACAAAGATGGGGGAACGGAACGTCATGATGGTTTGGGATTTGAAATTCCTGTTAAGTATGCGATTGATATCTTTTATTTCAATGAGCAGCCTAAACAAAGTTATGCCGTGATCGAACCTATTTCTTTTTCAGATGAAGTTCCATTATCGCTTGACCAAACACAAAATGGTAAAATGCTCAACAGAGGCATTCACCAAAACAAGAAAAAAGAAATCCTTGATAAAATGGTAGCTAAAGCTGAAGAGTTAGGTGCTTCTGCTTTAATGGATATCAAATATCAAGTTTACACAACAAAAGACGCAAATGGCTACACGTTTAGTGGTACAGCGATTCGTTATGTGTTGAAGTAAGATATAGCAAATCAAAATTCGACAAGAGAACTTGTCCTCGAGCATCCAAGAAATCAACTTGGATGCTTTTTAGTTTACGCGCTTTAAATGTCAAGATGCGCTTATTGCCAATCGTATGACCCTGTAAAACCTCAGATCTACCATCTTGATCTACCAATTTTACTTCAAAACGCTTGACGCGCTGACCTAAAGCTATCGGTTCTTGCATTTGAATGGCATTAACTAATCGAGAATCAGCTAAAGACCAAGTAAGCCGTGGAGAATTATCCGAAACATTAGCCGCCCAAAAAGTACGTGGACTTACATCGTATAATTTGTCAGATCCATAACCCTTCATAGAACTTGAAACCTGAATACCGTCCGTCTTATTACGAAGACTTCTCAAGCCAGTGTTCATTAGCGATTTCAAACCCATTAATGCGGCGGAATCATTGGGATGAATTAATCCACGAGTATCAACGGGAATATTGATTAATAAATTGGCATTGCGACCAACGGAGGCAACATATATACGCATCAAGGAATCAGGACTCTTAACTAGTTTATCTTGTTCAGGATGATAATACCAACCCGGTCGAAGACTCACATCTACCTCTGGGGCAACCCAATTGCTACCATTTTCTTGTCCTTGTCGGTAGTCATCAAACTTAGGATAACCCGGATAAATCTCATCCTTATTAATAGGGGACCACATGGTTTCGTAAGAATAACCCCGTTCATTACCAACCCAACGAATGTCTGGTCCATTATCTGAAAACTGAACAGCATTCGGTTGGAATTTATTGACCATCGAATGAAACAATTTCCAATCATATACCTGCTTTTTCCCATTAGGGCCCTCACCATTCGCACCATCATACCAAAACTCAAAAATGGGACCATATTGAGTCAAGAGCTCTTTTTGCATATTGGTATATACCTGATTATAATCATCCGTTCCATAGG
>CALLKB010000208.1 GCA_938008575.1 uncultured Cytophagaceae bacterium
GATTTTCCGCGTAATGAGCGCATTTTTGCGACGCCTGAAACACGTACAGGGCCATTAGATTGGTTGGGTACTTGGGGATTTTTCATCTTAATGGGATTGAGTTTTTACTTCCTTTTCTTCCGCATGGGCGGCGGTGGAGGTGGCGGTGGCCAGTTGTTTAATATTGGTCGGAGCAAGGCTACCTTAATCGAAGGAGAATCTAAAGTACGTGTGACATTTGATGATGTTGCAGGATTAGATGAGGCAAAAGAGGAGATTCAGGAAATTGTAGAGTTCTTGAAATTCCCAAAGAAATTCACCGATTTAGGTGGTAAAATTCCGAAGGGAGCCTTGTTAGTAGGCCCTCCAGGTACAGGTAAAACTTTGTTAGCTAAAGCTGTTGCAGGGGAGGCAGGTGTGCCATTCTTCTCACTTTCAGGTTCTGATTTTGTGGAAATGTTTGTGGGTGTGGGCGCTGCGCGTGTGCGTGATTTGTTCAAGCAGGCCAAGGAAAAAGCACCTTGTATCATCTTCATTGATGAGATTGATGCGGTAGGTCGTTCACGTGGACGTGGTCAAATGCCAGGTTCAAATGATGAGCGTGAGAATACACTGAACTCCTTGTTAGTTGAGATGGATGGTTTTGCTACCGACTCAGGAATTATCATCATGGCGGCAACAAACCGTCCCGATGTTTTGGATGCGGCATTGCTTCGTCCAGGTCGTTTTGATCGTCAAATATCTATTGATAAGCCCGATATTATCGGTCGGGAAGCAATTTTTAAAGTGCATTTAAAGCCTTTGAAATTAGCGGCAGATATTGATCCGAAGGAATTGTCGGCACAAACACCAGGTTTTGCAGGAGCTGAAATTGCCAATGTTTGTAATGAAGCTGCGTTAATTGCGGCACGTCGCAGTAAAACGGCGGTTGATATGGATGATTTCCAAGAGGCGATGGATCGTGTGATTGGTGGTTTGGAGAAGAAAAACAAGATTATCAATCCTTTGGAGAAGAAAATTGTGGCTTATCACGAGGCTGGTCATGCGATTGCAGGTTGGTTCTTGGAACATGCAAATCCCTTAGTAAAAGTATCAATTGTTCCTCGTGGCGTAGCGGCTTTAGGATATGCGCAATATTTGCCAAAAGAGCAGTTCTTGTATCGTACCGAGCAATTAATGGATGAGATGTGTGTGACTTTAGGTGGTCGTGCCGCTGAAGAAATTGTGTTTGGTAAGATCTCAACAGGAGCTCAGAATGATTTAGAACGTATTACGAAATTAGCTTATTCGATGGTGACCGTTTACGGTATGAATGACAAGTTGGGCAATATTTCTTATTACGATTCAAAGGGTTCAGATTATCAGTTTAGCAAGCCTTATTCAGAGACGACTGCGCGTGAAATCGACGAAGAAGTTCGCAAGATTATCGCAGAAGCGTATGCGCGAACAAAGAAATTGTTGACCTCGAAAAAAGATAAATTAACGATACTTGCGGAGCAATTATTGAAGAAGGAAGTATTGTTCCAAAGTGATTTGGAGGAGCTTGTAGGTCCTCGTCCGTTTGAGCAATTGACCTCTTATCAGGAATTCATTAAAGGGGAAACCGAGAAGAAGCGTCAGGATGCCAAAGACGAGCGAGAGCTTGCGGAAACTGTTAAACGTGCGGCTAAAAAGCCCGCGGCTACTAAGGCTGAAACGGAAGTTGAGCCAGTTGTTAAGAAAAAGCCAGCACCTCGAAAAAGGGCTCCTAAAAAAGAAGATTAACCGAATGGGGTGGGTATTCCCTCCCCATTTTTTATGATAGATGAAGCAGCTGATTGTACCCGCGGGTAAACAAGTTTATTGTATTTCGGATATGCACTTGGGTTTTCCAGATGCAAAAACTTCGCGTGAACGCGAGCGAGTCTTGGTTGATTGGCTTCATCATATTCAGGAAGATGTGAGTGATTTATTTTTACTCGGGGATATCTTCGATTTCTGGTTTGAGTACAAACAAGTAGTTCCCAAGGGTTTTGTTCGTTTTATTGGTGCGCTAGCCTCATTAGCTGATCAGGGAGTTCGTTTACATATTTTTGTGGGGAACCATGATTTGTGGATGAAGGATTATTTTGAACAGGAATTAGGGGCAATCATCTATCGGGAAGCCACTGATTTTGAGTTTCAATTCATGGATAAACAAATTCGTGTTTGCATGGGGCATGGCGATGGTATGGGGCCTGGAGACTATGGTTATAAGTTGTTGAAAAAGGTTTTTGTTAATCCTGTAGCTCAGTTTCTATTCGGCTGGTTACATCCTGATTTAGGTGTGCGTTTGGCACATACTTGGTCGGGGACGCGAAAAACCTCAACGATTAAAGCGGGTGAAGTTCCATTTGATCCGGAAACGGATTTTATATTATCTGCTGTGCGCGATCGCTATGCGGCAGATCAACTTCGAAATCGAGAGGTTTCGGCCTATGTTTTTGGCCACCGACATCATCCAATAGCCTTGCCATTAGGTAACAATGCGACCTATTATAACTTGGGAGACTGGTTTTCGCCGGCCTACAAGAATGCCTATGTGCTAAAAATTGCAGATAGTGGCCTTGATTTTGCGCTTTTTCAGCCAAAATCCTGATTTTTCTATGTATCTTCATAGCTCATTTTGTTAACCAATTGAATTATGTCTCAATTTCACACACGTTTAGAAGTAATGTCGGAGCTAGCCAAAAACATGGACAGCTACATGAAGGATTTTTTGAATCCGATTGATTCCAACTGGCAGCCTGCAGATATGCTTCCAGATTCGACAAAGGATAATTTCTTTGAAGAAGTGAAATTGTTACAAGAAGCAGCAAACGAATTGCCTTATGATTATTGGGCAGTTTTAATTGGGGATACAATTACGGAGGAAGCTTTGCCAACCTACGAGTCGTGGTTGTTAGGAATGGAAACGGTGGATCATTTAGACCAAGAAAATGGTTGGGTTAAGTGGATTCGCAGTTGGACAGCAGAAGAAAATCGCCACGGGAATTTATTGGGGACTTACCTATATTTATCGGGTAAAGTTGACATGCGTGCCGTTGCGATTTCGACACAGTATTTGATTGCTGATGGTTTCGACATTGGTACTTCTGCTGACCCATATCGCAATTTTGTCTATACTTCATTCCAAGAGTGGGCAACGAATATTTCCCATCGTAGAACAGCATCTTTGGCCAAGCAACATGGGAATTCGAATTTGTCTCGTATGTGTGCACAAATTGCGGCGGATGAGTTGCGTCATGCGAAAGCTTATAAGGCTTTTGTTGCTGAGATTTTTAAATTAGATCCTTCCGAAATGATGTTGGCTTTCGCTGATATGATGAAGAAAAAGATTGTAATGCCTGCGCATTTCTTGCGTGAAATGAATGGAGCGAAGAGTTCTTTGTTTGATCATTTCTCAGATGCGGCTCAACGCATTGGAGTTTATACAACCGCTGATTATACTACGATTATGCGTGGCTTGATTCAAGATTGGGATTTAGAAAGTGTTCGTGGATTGAATGATCAGGCGGAAAAAGCGCGTGATTATGTGATTGGATTACCAGCACGTTTAGAGCGTTTAGCTGAACGTGTTAAAGTACCAGAATTAGCTTATCCATTTAGCTGGATCGTTTAATTTATGCCCCAAAAATTATCGTTGGATGAGCTAAATCGGCTCGATGTATCAGCTTATAAATCAGCTGAAAAATTTCCTTACGTTTTTGTGTTGGATGATATCCGTAGCATGAACAACATTGGTTCTGCATTTCGTACGGCCGATGCATTTCGATGTGCGCATGTATATCTGGTTGGAATAACAGCGCAGCCGCCGCATCGAGAGATAAGTAAAACGGCATTGGGTGCTGATGAATCTGTTGATTGGACTTATTTTGAAACGGCTGAAGCGTGTCATGAATTATTAAAAGCTCAGGGTTATCAAGTCTATTGTATCGAACAAGTGGATCAGTCGATTTCATTGCAGGATTTCAAGCCAGCAGGAGAGAGCAAGTATGCTTTTGTTTTTGGAAACGAAGTCTTTGGTGTGAATGATTATTGGATTGAGGCTGCTGCTGGTAGTTTAGAGATTCCGCAATTTGGGACAAAGCATTCCTTAAATGTATCGGTTACGATGGGAGTGGTTGCTTGGGATTTTGTCAGTAAATCGCAGCTTTAGCTATTCTAATGTTAAATTTTTCCGTTTCATTGAAAACTTAACACAGATAAATTTCAAGTTCTGAAATGTTTGGTTAGATTTATTAAAATTTAATAATTATATAATGAGCAGCGATAAAAAAACATTAGCGAATCAATTATCAGGGCTTTTATTGCCTAAGCTAAAAGGACTTACTGAAAAAAATGCCAAGAAATTGTTGGAGACAGTTGATAAGTCGGCCGGAGAGATTGCAAAAAAATATGTAAAATTTATCCAAGAGCAAGATAAGGAAGCGGCGAAAGCAAAGGAAAAGGCAGAAAAAGCTAAAAAGAAAGTAGCTGAAAAGGAATCAAAGAAAAAGGCTAAGTTGGCTAAAAAGGCTGCAGAAATGAAGCAAGTAGCGCAATTGATGTCAAAGGAATCTACACCTGCAGCACCCAAAGTAGCGGCTAAAGCGCCAGCAAAACCAAAGGCTAAGGTAATTAAGAAATAAGGAGCATTCATCCTACTTTTATAGCGTTCATCCCAATATCAGTTTGGGGTGGGCGCTTTTTTTTATCTTTGAGCTTTCAAATTATACGACAGCTATGTTATTATCCATTCGTCATTTAGAGAAGCGTTATGCGGATCATGTGGCATTAAACGATGTCAATTTAGAGATTCCTAAAGGGAAAATTTTTGGTTTACTGGGTCCTAATGGGGCCGGGAAGACATCCTTGATTCGAATTATCACGCAAATTACAGGGCCTGATGCAGGGGAAATCTATTTTGATGGAGAGCCCTTAAGATTGGAGCATGCAGATCAAATTGGTTATTTGCCTGAGGAGCGTGGTTTGTACAAGAAGATGAAGGTAGGGGAGCAGTTGTTGTATTTGGCACAATTAAAGGGCATGCGCAAGGAAGAGGCCATCGCTAAATTGAAGGAATGGTTTATCCGCTTGGATATCAAGGAATGGTGGAATAAGCCTGTAAATGATTTGTCGAAAGGTATGCAGCAAAAGACGCAATTTATTGCGACGGTCGTGCATGAGCCTAAATTGCTGATCTTGGATGAGCCGTTTTCAGGGTTTGATCCGATCAATGCTAATATGTTGAAGGATAAGATTTTAGCGATTAAGGAGCGCGGAACGACCGTTTTGTTTTCAACCCACCGAATGGATTCTGTGGAGGAATTGTGTGATGAAATTGCACTGATCAATCACGCGGAAGTAGTTTTGTCAGGGAATAAAGATGAGGTGCAGAACCGATATAAGAAAAACCAATTTGCAATTCGATTTGAGGGGGAATTGAGCTCGATTCCTGGGATTGAGGTGGTTTCAAGCCAAACAGGTAACGCTATTTTGCGTTTTTCAGAGGGGATGGGAACAAATGAAGCGATTGCCAAAATCATTCAGCAAGTACGTTTGTTGGAATTCAAAGAAGTAATCCCATCATTCAATGATATTTTTATTCAAGTAGTTAGCGAAACCAATTGATATGAATAAGATTTTACTCGTCATTCAGCGTGAATATGTGACACGTGTGTTGAAGAAATCCTTTTGGGTTTCATCTTTATTAGCTCCAGTATTAATTACGGCCATCTATGCCATTCCGATTTGGTTAGCCATGAAGGATAAGGAGCAGAAACAGATTGCCATTTTTGATCAAAGCCATTTGTTGAAATCAACGGATTTGCAAGATAAAGAGTTGGTTTTCACCTTTACAAACATACCCGAACAGGCATATAAAACGCAATTTGCGAAGGCTGGATATGATGCTTTCGTGAGCATACCCGTTGATGTGTTGGCTAATCCGAAAGGCGTGCATATTTATTCCTCGAAGAATATTGGTTTGACCTTAAAGGAGTCTGTAGAACGGTTGATTCAAAATAAAGTACGTCAGGAATTGATGTACAAGGCCGGTATTTCTGAAAAGGTTTATGAGGATACCCAAGTTGATATAGATAGCGAGACGATAACCGTTTCTGAGAATGGGGGAGAGACAAGTTCGAGTTCTGCGGGGGCGATGATTCTGGCAGGTATTATGGGTTTGATTTTATATGTGACACTATTGCTTTATGGTTCACAGGTAATGAACGGGGTGATTGAGGAAAAGAGTAGTCGGATTATTGAGGTGATTATTTCTTCGGTGAAGCCTTACCAATTGATGTTAGGAAAGATTATTGGCGTAGGACTTGTGGGGCTGACGCAATTCGTTTTGTGGATTGTATTGACGATTGGATTAACGCAAGTCACAGGTAAAATATACGCATCCAAAACCAAGGCTATTGCTCAGATGAGCCAAATGGAACATGGGAAAGCGGCGGACGATATGGCCAAAGCCATGCAAGATTCGCCGATGGGTGAGGTGACGAAGGTATTGGAAAGCACGAATATTCCCTTGATTCTAGTGGCCTTTTTATTCTATTTTTTCGTTGGGTATTTGTTATATAGCTCCTTGTTTGCGGCTATAGGCTCGGCGGTGGAAAGTGCTACAGAAGCCCAGCAATTCACATTCATTGTTATGATTCCGATTATTGTGTCGTTTTTGATGGCGCAATATACGATGCAGGATCCGGACAGTACGATTGCTTTTTGGGCATCGATGATTCCTTTTACTTCCCCGATTAACATGATGGTTCGTTTGCCTTATGGTGTCCCTATGTGGGAATTAGCGCTCTCGATGGGTTTGTTGGTATTCGGATTTTTAGCTTGTAGTTGGATTTCTGCCCGTATTTACCGCGTAGGTATCCTTATGTATGGCAAAAAAGCCACTTGGAAAGAGTTGTCCAAATGGCTTTTTTATAAAGGATAATTACGCATTTAGCCATTTATCTAATTCTTCTTCATTGAATCCAGCGATGATGCGTTTTCCATCTGTAATGATGGGACGTTTGATCGCTGAATTTTTTTCTAATAAGAAGGAAAATGCTTCGTTTTCGTTGCTAAGTGAAGCTTTGGTTTCGTCGGGTAGTTGTCGGTAAGTAGACCCTTGTTTATTCAATACCTTTTCAAGCCCTAATTGGTCGATAAATCCTTGTAAAATCGGTGCCGAAATTCCTTCTTTTTTATAGTTGTGAAAGGTATAATCGATGCCTTTTGCTTGTAGGAATTCAAAAGTTTTTTTCATCGTATTGCAAGCGGGAATTCCATAGATCGTAATCATATTATTTTTTATTTAAATTCTTTCCCACCTTGTTTGTTTTGGTGGTATTTTTGTGGATTGCTTACAAAAATAATACAAATAGCCATTATGGAATATAGAATTGAAAAAGATACCATGGGCAAGGTGAAAGTACCTGCACATGTATATTGGGGCGCACAAACGCAGCGTTCGATTGAGAACTTCCCGATTGCTCAAGATATCAATAAGATGCCTAAGGAAATTATACGTGCATTTGCCTACTTAAAGAAGGCGGCAGCGATCACGAATTTTGAGGCTGGTGTATTGGATGAAGCAAAGAAAAACCTGATTTCACAAGTGTGTGATGAGATATTAGCAGGCCAATGGGCGGATCAATTTCCATTAGTCGTTTGGCAAACGGGTTCGGGTACGCAGTCTAACATGAATTGCAATGAAGTGATTGCATACCGTGCGCATGTGATTCAGGGAGGAGATTTGATGGATGAGCAGAAGTTTGTTCACCCTAATGATGACGTAAACAAGTCGCAATCATCCAATGATACCTTTCCTACGGCGATGCACATTGCCGCATATCAAGCTTTGATGGAGGTCACAATCCCTGGAATCACCAAATTACGTGATACCTTGGATGCAAAGGCAAAAGCCTTTAAAAACGTTGTTAAAATTGGTCGTACGCACTTCATGGATGCTACGCCATTGACATTAGGTCAGGAATTTTCAGGCTATGTTTCTCAATTAAATCATGGCTTAAAAGCTATTAATAATTGCTTGGATCACTTAGCGGAATTAGCACTAGGAGGGACGGCTGTAGGAACCGGAATTAATACGCCTAAAGGCTATTCTGAAAACGTAGCGAAGCATATCGCAACATTGACAGGATTGCCATTTAGAACAGCTGAAAACAAGTTTGAAGCCTTGGCAGCACATGATGCCATTGTGGAAGCTCATGGCGCGCTAAAAACCGTAGCTGTTAGCCTGATGAAGATTGGTAATGATGTTCGTATGTTGTCATCCGGACCACGTTCTGGAATTGGGGAAATCTACATTCCGGATAACGAACCAGGTTCATCCATCATGCCAGGAAAGGTTAATCCTACACAATGTGAGGCGATGACCATGGTTGCTGCACAGGTATTAGGTAATGATGTTGCAATCAATATCGGTGGCGCTTCAGGACACTTTGAATTAAACGTGTTTAAGCCTGTTATGATTTATAACTTCTTACACTCGGCTCGCTTAATTGGAGACGTCTGTGTAGCATTTAATGATAAGTGCGCCGTAGGTATTGAACCTTTACGTGAAAACATCGCTAAACACGTAAATAACTCGTTGATGCTTGTAACTGCCTTAAATACCAAGATTGGTTATTACAAAGCAGCGGAAATCGCTCAAACAGCGCACAAAAATGGCTCTACGTTGAAAGAAACAGCTATTGCCTTGGGTTATTTAACTGCAGAAGAGTTTGATGCTTGGGTTCGCCCTGAGAATATGGTAGGCGAGATCAATGTATAAGTAAAAAGAAATACGCGATTCTCGCGGCATTACATCAAAAAAGCCTCATACGTTGCGTATGGGGCTTTTTCATGCCATTTCACGTAATTCAACGGTGTAAAAGGTGTTTGGGAAGGGAAAACTCTCTGCGACGCGTGTTGCTTCTTCCCAGGAAGACATGATCAGTGTAATGACTTGAGAGATCTCACCGCCGTCAATTAACTGAACTATCTTTTGTTCAATTTTTCCACTTGCTCCTAAATATAAAGATTGTCCCGAAAATTTCTGGTAAAGCATGTCCTGATATTGCTCCTTAATGGTTTTTAACCACGTACGAATTTGCTCCAATTCTTCGGTGGAAGCAAGACTGTTTGCTCCAGAAATTCCCTCAACTGGGCCACGAATAATGATCACAAATCGTTTCATAAAAATTGTATTATTCTAATTAAAATTCACTTTGAAATTTATCAAATGGATTTTCTATTTTGACTTTTGGTGCCCTTGCAGCACGTTCCTTGGGGGCGGGTTTTGCTACCGGATTGGTCGGTGGGAGCAAGGGGTTGAGCCAGGCGGCCAACTGGTTCAATGCTTCTTTTTCGAGTGCATAGTAAATGAAGACTCCGTTCCTTCGCGTCGTCACAAGGCCAGCTTCTTTTAATACAGATAAGTGTCGGGAAATGGTAGGTGCGGCATAGTCGAATTGATCAAAAATACTACTAGCTGGCATTTCGCCATCCTTGAGCATCTCAATGATCTTACGTCGGGATTCATCACCTATCGCCTTACTAATCGCCTCGATTGTCATATAATGATTACTTATTTAGCTAAATTAATATATTCCATGAAGAATACAAAATCGAGTGCTGTCGTGCGCATGAATAGCTAATTAGCCGGCCAACTAATTGATTAGCATTTTAGCTAATAAAACTTAGTCTTTCAGCTAATCAATTAGACGATCGAACAAATATATTTAGCGTTAATGCTAAATGATATACCTAGTCTACTTTGGTCATATGCTGATGGTTGATTATAGCTGTTACACCTAGCTAAGCTATGTTGGTAAGAAATATATACGTTGTAGTTTGTGTACGAGGCAAAAAAAATAGCCACTTGAATATGATCAGGTGGCTAGTGCTTTTGGGTTTGATTATTGTTACGATTATTACTCGCGTATGTAAATCCGTTTAACTCGTGAGGAGATGCCAGTCATCATTTCGTAAGGGATAGTTTGGGCTGATTTGGCTAATTGTCCCAATTGGATTTTTCTACCAAATACGATGGCTTCATCGCCTTCCTTGATACCGTTGATTTTACTGACATCAACCATGCACATGTCCATGCAAATGCTACCAATAGTTGGACATAATTGACCATTGATTTCAAAAGATCCTTGGCCATTTCCTAATGCCCGACTGTAGCCATCTGCATAACCAATGGCTAAGGTTGCTATCTTGCCATTTTCTTCGAATTGTCCTATTCTTCCATAGCCAACAGTTTCACCTTTTGTGACATTTTTTACCTGTGAAACGTATGTTTTGAGTGATAATACATTTTCTAATGCATTTTTTTCGACCGAATTGCCTGAAATTCCATACATACTGATGCCCAATCTGACCATATCGAGGTGTGCTTCAGGGTAATTTTGGATCGCGGCGGAGTTAGCAATATGCCATAGTGGTCTATATCCTAAGCGATCACTAATCGCTTGAGCGGCTTCTTTGAATTGATTGATTTGGTAAAGGGTAAATTCCCTATGTTTCGGGTTTTCTGAGGCCGCTAAATGGCTTAAAATACTCACAACCCAGAGTTGGGGCATTTGATTTAGTTCATCCATGAGTTGAGGAATATCACTCATTTCAAAACCTAGTCTTTTCATGCCCGTATCCAATTTGATATGGATCTTGATATTCTTATTTTGATTCGTACTATATTCATCAATGGCGGCCAATAAACTGAAATTATATATTTCGGGTTCTAGCGCATAGGATACCATCTTATCGAATTCTTCCACTTGTGG
>CALLKB010000209.1 GCA_938008575.1 uncultured Cytophagaceae bacterium
TGCATAGGAGATTTCATCTAATTTTATTAGCGTAAATGCGACGCGTTGGTTCGGATTTAATCGATCTATGGCACGGTATAGTGACAGCGCTTTTTCTTTATTTTCTAATTGAATATCCGGGTGGAGTTCCGTGGACTCATAGCTGTTAGATTCGTTTGGCATCCACCAAGGTAATAATTCCAGTAACTGTGTTCGTCGTTTTTCTTTTCGGAGCTTTTCCAATGCCTTGTTAATCGCAATCCGAATAATCCAGGTACTCAACGACGATTGTCCTTTAAATGATTTGACCGACTCATATACCTGAATAAATGTTTCTTGGCACACATCTTCTGCCTCCTCACGGTTTCTTAGAATCTGCATGGCATGATGGAAAACCCGACTTTGGTGTTCTTTTACCAAAGCCCGGAAAGCCCACTCTTTCCCAGAAATCAAATTCTTAATTTGCTGATCCATTTTTCAATTATACCTTAGATGCGGGAGCATTCCAAATTCTTCGGGGGAATTAAAAATATTTTTTTCCGAAGGAATTCATGCTTCGAAACATCTAAGAAGGAAACACATAACAAACATGCTAAATCGCGCTTTTATTGTTGTAGGATGCTTCCTGCTTTTTTCTTGTACTAAGTCAGAAATAATTTCTCCGTCAACTACGAATTCTACCGTATCCACTTCCGGATATAATGCCCTTTGGGTGCCACCTACCTTATCTGGAACTACTTTTTCCTTGTCCCTCGCAAAAGCGACAAAGCAATTTCAATCAGGAGCGAAAACAAATACCTACGGATATAATGGAAATGATTTTTGGGGGCCTACGTTGCTCATGAATAAGGGCGACAATGTAACGTTAAATGTGACGAATAAAATCGATGAAACAACCACGGTGCATTGGCATGGTTTCCATATTCCGGCGATTATGGATGGAGGACCTCACCAAACGATTGCGCCCAATGCGACGTGGTCTCCTAATTTTAAAATCATGAATAATGCTGGCACCTATTGGTACCACCCGCATGCACATGAATTAACGCATAAGCAATTAGCCTATGGTGCGGGAGGGTTTATTATCATCAAAGATCCCCAAGAAGCGGCGCTTAATTTACCTAGAACCTACGGGGTTGACGACATTCCCATTATGTTGACTTCGAGGCGGTATTCGTCTACAAATGAAATCGATTTAGCTGGGGCTTATGGCGATTATCAGTTGACAAATGGAACGAGTAATGCCCAAATTACCTTGCCCAAAGCCTTTGTTCGTTTGCGTATTTTAAATGCGGAAATTGAGCGGGGCTATATTTTAGGCTTTAGTGATAACCGCACTTTTTATGTCATTACGAATGATGGAGGGCTGTTAAATGCTCCCGTTTCGGTCACTCGCTTGCCTTTGATGGTGGGGGAACGAGCTGAAATTTTAGTGGATTTAAGTGGCGATGCACTGGATTCCACCATAGATTTAAAAGCATATAATTCTGGTCAATCATTGGGCT
>CALLKB010000210.1 GCA_938008575.1 uncultured Cytophagaceae bacterium
TTGCCTACAACAAGGAGCGTGGGGTAGACCCACAGCCGTTGCGCAAGAAGATTGCCGACATCACCGATCAGATACTGCGCGAAGAGGAAGATACCGCGGAACTATTGGAGAAGGCCGCCAAGAACAAGAAGTTGCGCGATGGCAAGTCGGTAATTCCTATGCGGGCTCGCAAGGGAATCGCTGGCATGGCCTACAACGAGATACTGGAAATTGTTGTGGACCTGGATCAGCAGATGAAGGCGGCGGCCGAGGAGCTCAAATTCGAGTTAGCTGGGCGTTTACGCGACGAAATATCCGAATTGAAGCACGAACTGCGGCAAATGGAGAAGGCCGGCCACGCTTAGACTTTTAGCGTGCCTAAACCTCTAAACCACAACGATGACAAACTTATTGTTAAGGGCGCTCGCGTCCACAATCTAAAGAATCTAAACCTAGAGATTCCTAGAAACTCCATGGTCGTTTTCACCGGTTTGAGTGGATCAGGTAAGTCATCGCTAGCATTCGACACAATCTTCGCCGAGGGCCAGCGTCGATACGTTGAATCGCTCTCCGCATATGCACGTCAATTTCTTGGTCGATTGGACAAACCTAAAGTTGAATATATTAAAGGAATTGCACCCGCTATTGCTATTGAACAAAAAGTCAATACGACCAATGCACGTTCGACCGTTGGAACCTCAACAGAAATTTACGATTATATCAAATTATTATATGCCCGTGTAGGACGTACTTTTTCTCCTATTTCAGGTCAAGAAGTCAAAAAAAATACCGTAACCGATGTTGTGTCGGAGGTGAAAAAATTAGAGCTGGATAGCAAATGGCTCCTCCTCGCTCCTATTCATTTGGAAAAAGGGCGAAAACTAGAAGACAAACTGAACGTCTTGTTGCAACAAGGTTTTGCTCGAATTCTAGTCGATGGTGAAATGGTTCGGTTGGACGATTTACCCAAAGGTTTGAGCAAAAAAGAAATCTTTCTGATTATTGACCGAATCGTAGTCAAAGCCGAAGAAGAATTTTATAACCGCTTGGCCGATGCTGTTCAAACGGCTTTTTTTGAAGGAAAAGGGATTTGCTATTTACAAGAATTAAACTCAGAAAAACGTTTTTCGTATTCCAATAATTTTGAGTTAGACGGGATTTCTTTTTTAGAACCCAATGTGCATTTGTTCAGCTTTAATAATCCCTATGGGGCTTGTCCTGTTTGCGAAGGTTATGGTAACATCATTGGAATTGATGCCGAATTGGTGGTACCAAATACAAGCTTATCCATTTTTGGAAATGCTATTTTTCCTTGGCGAGGTGAAAGCATGAGTTGGTTTAGAGATGAATTGGTTAAAAATGCCTACAAATTTGACTTCCCTATTCACAAACCTTTTTTCGAGCTTACCGAAGAACAAAAAGAAGTAGTTTGGGCAGGAAATCAATATTTTCAAGGGTTAAATGACTTTTTTAAAGAATTAGAAGAGAAAAATTATAAGATTCAGAATCGCGTGATGTTGTCTCGTTATCGAGGCAAAACTAAATGTAACTCCTGTAAAGGGAAACGTTTACGAATTGAGGCTTCTTATGTAAAAATAAATGGTAAAACCGTTTCGGATTTAGTGGATTTGCCTATCCGTCACCTAGTTGAATTCTTCAAAAACATTGAACTCAACGAGTACGAAAAACAAATTGCCAAACGACTACTCATTGAAATCAACAACCGTTTGTCCTTTTTAACCGAAGTAGGGTTGGATTATCTTACCCTAAATCGAAATTCGACTACACTTTCTGGAGGCGAATCGCAACGTATCAACTTGGCGACTTCTTTAGGGAGTAGCCTAGTAGGTTCTATGTATATTTTGGATGAACCGAGCATTGGCTTACATCCAAAAGACACTGAACGCTTAATTAAAGTTTTGTTGTCTTTACGAGATTTAGGCAATACCGTAATTGTAGTAGAGCATGACGAAGATATTATGAAAGCTGCCGATATGATTATCGATA
>CALLKB010000211.1 GCA_938008575.1 uncultured Cytophagaceae bacterium
CACTTGGTTTCCCTTTCCGAGAAAATTAAGAGAGGCAACAACAAATGGCAAAGACATCACTAAAGGTAAGAGCTAGCCGTAAACCAAAGTTCAAGGTGCGCGGTTATACAAGATGCCAACGTTGCGGCCGCGTTCATTCGGTCTATCAAAAATTTGGTATTTGCCGTATTTGCTTCCGCGAAATGGCACATGCCGGAGAGTTACCAGGTATCACCAAGGCTTCTTGGTAATACAAAACCCAACTATCAACTACGAAGCAGGTCCGCAAAATTGCGGAAACCATTTCGAGAAAGGCCAGAGGCCAAAGTAATGACAATGACAGATCCGATCGCAGACATGCTTGCACGTTTGCGTAACGCCAACTCGGCTTACCATGAGAAGGTTTCAATGCCTTCCTCATCGGTTAAAGCTCGAATTGCGGAGATATTAAAACAAGAGGGATTTATCTCTGGTTTTCATATTGAAAGCAATCCAACTGGGTTTGGCAAAACTCTAGTTTTAGATCTTAAGTTTGGTTCAAACCGCGAGCGATCAATTGCTGGTCTTCGTCGTGTCTCAAAACCAGGACTTCGCGTTTACGCAAAATCAACCTCACTACCTAAAGTTTTAGGTGGTCTTGGTGTGGCAATAATTTCAACATCCTCAGGATAGGCCTTGATTAAATCAAGCTGATTCAGCAAATGACATCCAACTAATAAGTTAAATACCACCTTAATGCGATGCTCAGCTAGATAAGCCTTCGTCTCATCATATAGAGACTTCCGTTCAGTTTCCGTGAAAAGTTCATACTCTTTCTCAAAATGAATCCCTTTCAACACAAAAACCACAATCATTAAATAAATATCATCAATGGAATGATCCACCGTTGGAATCATCTTCACCGGTTCTTTTGGATTATCTAAAGCATACAAATACATGGCAGGAATGCTTCCTTCTGTAAATTGAATCCAATGGCTAGGTATTACTCCTCCATCATTGGGGTGAGAATGACCAATAAAAATACTCGCAGTTGTCGTTGACATAATTGTATGTTTTAATTCGTTTAATCGCAATAATAAACACCTCCAAGAATGCCCCCTTGTTTCTCAAGACCTAATACGTCGGCCAACAAACCTCCCGGACAGGATTTAGATAAAATCACCCGACCTCCTATGTGATTCAGCTTAGGAGGCAAGCACGTGAAGCCGGAATTGGCAATGACAAAATCGCCTTTTACAATTTCCAAATTAGGAAAACTCGTCTCATTGACATCCGCATTTCCCATGACATTTAAATCCCCACCCACGTGGGATAAATTAGGCATGTTAATCATAGTTGTTTCTGTTTATTCGTTTGAATGTTTATTCCGCTAATCTTACAATACGCCAAAAACTCCGGAAACGCCTCCGGGTCTTCCGTCAAATATTCATCAAATGCCACATTCTTCTCCAAGTGAACCGCCTTCTGATAATCCTGTAAGGCCCCCGACAATTCATGCAAATGAATCTTAGCAATCGCCCTACTGAAATAGGCCCCTGCCTGAGGACCCGTCAGAGCTAAACTCTTGTTGAAATCCTGTAGCGCTCCGCGGTTATCGCCCGCATTCCCTTTGGCAATGCCCCGGTAATAATAGGATTGCCCAATCAAATACGCATCATCAATGGTGGCCTCCATCTCCCGGATGATCTCCGTTCGGTCGAGGATTTCCTTATCAAATTCCTCCAAAGCCTTGTAGGTATCCGCCCGACAAAGTCGCGAGAGTCCACGCAGAGAGTCAATATCCAAAGCCGCATTAAACTCCTTCAGCGCCTGCTTGTACTGCTTTTTACGCTGATATATTCGCCCCTGGTATTCATAAGCATCAGCACTAACCGTATCGGACGTTTTATAGGCTCGAATGATTTCCAAACAAGCGGGATCATTTCCCGTCTCAAAATAAACCAACATCAAAGCCATCGACAGCTCTTCAGGCATTTGCTTATACAGTCCTTTCGCATGTAGCAAATAGGGTAAGGCCTTAGGAAACTCCTCCTCTTTCGCATAAATCAATCCCAGATTCAGATAGGCATCTGCGTAATCTGCATCCATCACGATGGACCGATTCAAATAGGATTTGGCCTTTTCCAAATTCCGCTCATCCCAATACCCTTTCCCCAATCCCGCACAGGTCTCCGCCGTAGGGTGCATGATATAGGCCTTCTCATAATCGGCTAAGGCTTCCGCCGACAAATCCAAGGCGGTCTCGCATT
>CALLKB010000212.1 GCA_938008575.1 uncultured Cytophagaceae bacterium
CGAATATTGAAAATAACTCAGCGATTTGGCGAGTTTAGGGCGATTGCTAAAATAGATCGCTGATTTTGAAAACTTCGAAATGAGTCGGACTGTATCCAAAAGCACATGTTCTTGCGCTAATTCCACATGCAATCCCGCGGATGGTTTCATCCAATCGATCTGCTTTCCCTTAGAATTTTCGAATTGATACTGCGTGATGGCGGACCCGATGGACCATTTCCAAGATTGAGCGCGCACAGCAAATGGCGCAATACTCGCGTAAAGAATTATCAACCAAACACCAAAACGGTGCTTCGTCGAAGCTGTATAATATTTCATCTATCAGAACTAGGATTGAATTAAAATCAATATGACTTTAACGCATTTGAAGCTAAGATAGAGATATTCAAAGAGTTTTAAAAAAGTTTATCGGGAAATTGATAAAATTAGCATACGAATACACGTAAAAAAGCGTTTGCCACGAGGGCACAACCCTGTCAGCGTATACAGCCACCTATTACCGCAAATCGATGTTATAATGCAAGCCTTTATTTTGGCGTTGCGCCCGAGCGTGTTTGATAATTAAATACGCGACATTGATCATATTACGCAATTCACATAAAGGAACCGTAATGCGCGATTGCTTATACAATTCCTCATGTTCTAAATAAATCAACTCCAATCGATCGTAGGCACGTTTCAAACGGCGATCCGTGCGAACAATCCCCACATAGTTCGACATGATAGATTCCAATTCACGTGTCATCTCCGTCACTAATACCAATTCCTCCGGATTTCGCGTGCCTGAATCATCCCAGTCGGGAATGCCGGCCGGTAAAACTTGTGTACCATATTGGCTCACTGATTTTTCGAAAGCATTGTGTGCATAAACGATTGCCTCTAACAAAGAGTTCGAAGCCAAACGATTCGCGCCATGCAATCCCGTATGCGAACATTCACCTGCGGCATATAGGTTTTCAATATTGGTTTGGCCAAAATGATCCACAATAATTCCGCCACATAAATAATGTTGGGCCGGTACAACTGGAATCATGTCGGCCGACATATCCAATCCCAACTCCTTCAAGCAATGCGCATAAATCATCGGGAAATGCTGGAGAATTTCTTCCTTGGGAATATGTCGGGTATCCAAATAAACATGATCCACCCCATGAATTTTCATCTCGGAATCGATGGCGCGCGCCACTATATCGCGTGGTGCCAAAGACAAACGCGCATCGTATTTCTCCATGAAGGTAGATCCATCCTGATTCTTCAAAATCCCTCCATGGCCGCGAACCGCCTCTGAAATCAAAAAGGAAGGTTTCTTCCCAGGATTATATAAAGCCGTGGGGTGAAACTGAATGAATTCCATACCATGAACAAATCCTTTGGCCCGATAAGCCATCGCGATACCATCCCCCGTGGCAATGGTCGGATTGGTCGTCGACTGATATACTTGACCAATACCCCCCGTGGCTAAGAGTGTAGTTTTGCCCAAAAAGGTTTCCACTTTTTTGGTCTTTTTATTCAACACATAGACGCCATAGCATTGTTTACCCGGCGTATCTTTGGTTACCTTTTCTCCCAAATGATGTTGGGTAATCAGATCGACTGCGAAATAATGGGTAAAAAAATCAACGGATTCAAATGATTTCACTTTGGCTAATAAAGCGCGTTCAATCTCATTTCCTGTGGAATCCTTGTAATGCAAAATACGTTTGTCGGAATGCCCGCCCTCTTTAACCAAATCAAACGACCCATCAGACTTTCGGTCAAAATCCGTTCCATAGGCAATCAGTTCGCGAAGTCTTTCCGGAGCTTCCCGCACAACCATTTCTACAACCTCTTTATCACTGATAAAATCACCAGCAACCATCGTATCTTCGATGTGCTTTTCAAAGGAATCATCCGTATCCCAAACGGCAGCGATACCGCCTTGGGCATATTTGGTATTCGTTTCTTCTGCGACCGTTTTAGTAATCAAGGCAATCTTCACGGGAATCTTTCGATCTTCAAAGTGCTGTGCAACTTTCACCGTATAGGACAAACCTGCTATCCCCGAACCAATCACTATAAAATCATACGTAGGCATCCTGTCTTCGATTTTCCTGCAAATTAACCAAAAAGCGCATTGGAAATGAAATGTAGATAATTTATTGTAGTTTTGCGCTTGAAAAAATTTAAACCCTTAAAAATCAATCTAATCTACATGGAATCTTCCAACAATACCTCTAAAATTGCGCTGATTGCATTAGCAGTCTTGACAGCAGTCCTAGGAGTACTCTACTTCCGTTCGAATCAATTAAACAACGAACAAGCAACAACAATCGAAGAAAAAGCAACTGAATTAGCGAATACACGCACTTCTTTGGACTCGATCTCTACTCAATTAGATGCCAAAATCGCTGAAATCAAGTCTCTTGGTGGACAAGTAGCTGATTTAGAAGCATTGAAAGTACAATTGGAGCAAGATAAATCTTCATTGAAGCAAGCTAATCATGCTACCATCGCATCTTACGAAGCAAAAATCAAAGAATACAATTTGGTATTAACGCAAAAAGATGGCGAAATCGTTGAATTGAAGAAACAAAATGGAATTTTGACAGAAAGCAACCAAGTGTTGACGACGCAAAATACCAACTTGAACAACGAAAACACAGGCTTAAAAACACAAAACAAATCTTTGTCGGATACATTAACGGAAACGGCAGCGAAGAACAAAGAATTGGCTCGTAAGGTTAGCATTGCAGCAGCGTTAAAAGCACAAAATTTACGTGTATTGGCAGTTAATGCGAAAGGAAAAGAAATTGAGCGTGCGCGTTTGAATGGAAAGAAAATCGAAAAATTGAAAGTTGTTTTCACGTTGGCTAACAACCCAATCACGAAATTAGAGAACAAAACAATTTACGTTCGCGTAATCGACGGTGAGGGTGCTACGCTTTCTGATGAAGCAATTGGATCCGGAAAAGTTAACGTGAATGGCAAAGATGTAACTTATACAACGAAACAAGTCATTACATACACTAACGACAACCAAGAAGTTAGCGTTGTTTACCCACGTGGTGGCGTTGCTTACAAACCAGGTAAATACACGGTTGAATTAATCGCAGAAGGATTTACAGTAGGTGCGGGGACGTTTGAAGTGAAGTAAGAATTGAGAGTTAAGAGTGAAGAATTAAGAGGTAAGAGTTAAGGGTTGATCAATCAATTCGTAATTCTTACCTTTTTTTTTGGGACGATAGACTTTGGACTGTAGAGACGCGATACTTCGCGTCTACTCCCCAGACTGAAGTCTGGGGAATCGGCGTAATGGCCTCAGCAGGAACAAACTTCCAAAGACTAAAGTCCAATGTATAACATAATACCAGACGCGAAGTATCGCGTCACTACAGGCAATGCCCAAAGGCAAAAGCCAAGAACTAAAAAACGAAAACTCTGCACTATTCACTCTTACTTCTTAACTCTTCACTCTTAACTCTTAACTCCTCTCACCTCTTCTCCCACCACCACTTCGAGAAACTCTTCGTAAACAGAATGCTAGACCCAATGGTCTGGTTAATTTGATAGGAGTTCAAGGAACCCGCAAGGGAAGTTTGCACGTTGCGATTATAGGTCTTTAAACGCAAGGAACCATCCCGATTCATGAACCATTCCAATGCCCAATCCCCCAGCAACAACTGTGGACTTGTCTGATTTCGAGCGTCCGTAAATCCACCACTCCGCGTAATGCGCAGTCGGTCGTTGACATTATACGATGCCCGCAATTGTAAATTCGATAAAATATCCTGATTCAAAATTCCGCCACCCAAATACACATCCACATTCAAATCCTTGTCTATTTTCGAGGCTAAATTACTCAGCTGATTCGACAACATTTCTGTAAAATTCCCCATCAAATTACTGATCGCAATACCTGATCCACCAAAAGGGGAAACCAATTGGCCAAACAACAAGACATTACTCACTTGACGCGTCAACTCCTGCTCATCCGTTTTAATCCGATTCGCAAAGGCCGTCACAGCACCATTTAAATGTACGTCTTTGGGATAATCCCGAATGCCAATATCAAAGGTGATGTTGGGCGACAACAACCGATTCTGCAAATTAATGGTCACATCGACCGGGTACCGACGTTTAAATTCCGGCATATTACTCTTGTTTGTCGTATCCAACAGAATTGGGAACAAGGACGCATATTGGGTATAGACAGCCTTAATATCCACATTGGCCTCTAAGGGATCCCCTTTCCAGGAAATTTTGGAACCTCTTTGAATCGCAAACTTCTTATTAATCAAGTTCTGCAACGTAAATGTATAATCTCCCTGATCGATGGCGTAATCCCCATTCATCTTAAAATCACCCTGCTTATCCAAGGTCATCTTAATATTCCCCATGCCGTAAACCCGCATAATATCACCTTTCTTCGCATCAAATTGCACCTCCCCATATGCCTCAGGTGTTAATGCCAAATTAAGATCCATGGTAATCCCATCTTGCTTCAATTGATTCACCAAAGGCTTTTCATTCAGCTCCGCGGCAGTCGCTAAGGTATGGCTATAAAATGCATAATCCCCTTGATCCGTTTGTTCATATTCGCGGTCCAATGGAATGAATAATCGGGTCCCGCGATCACTCTTCAAATCTGCCGAAATAACCAGTTGGTCCACATTACCACGAATCGCAAAAGGCCCCGTGGCAAATCCCGTTCCATAATAAATCGACTTGGCAGTTCGTGCCGTATTCAACAATTTATAATGATTCAAATCAGCCTTTATATCTAATTCAAACGGACTGTTTTTCGGGAATGCCAAACGGGCATTCATCCGCGCTGTGTTTCCCTCGGGATCTTTCAACAACCAATTTTGGCCAACAATCTGCCGAGATTTAAACAATACCGTATCCGCAAAAAGGATACGCGTATTCAAATAATCAAAGGTCGTTTTTCCATTTCGCACAATGATTTTACCATCCAAAATGGGTTCTTGAAGTCGCCCTCCTATCCGTAATTCACCTGAAGCATCACCACTCAAATCCGAAAAGATCCCTTTCGTAAAGGGTTCCAAAATCTGCAAATTCGTCTTATTCAATTCGGCACGAACATTCAATTTCTCCGACTCCTCAAAAGGGCGATACGTTCCACTCACAGACAACACCGATTCACCCAAACGGTTCAAATGATAATTCAAATCCATCATTTGCGATGCCGCCTCATAGGTCCCTACGCCTTGAAAATCTCCGATATAAAACTTATCCAAACGCAACGAATCCAATAACAACCAAGAGTCTAAATGCGTATTTTGATACCAATTTTGCAAACTAAATTCGGCATTCATTTCACCCTGAACTTTGGTCGCAAACAGCGGCGCGAGTGTTCCCAATTGGAACTTATTCACCTTCAATTTCAAGGTTTCCGTCGAGTCCATCGAGATACTCCCTTGGAGGGCGATCGACTGTTTTTTATTCGAAATCAACACATGTTCCGCACGTAAATCTTGCCCTTGAATACGCACACGATTCTCCGGGTCAATCGACCAATCCTGCCCTAAAATACGCACATAGGAATCCTTGAATTTCAAGGACAGACCATCCTTTTCAAATTTCCAGAGCCCCCCTAAATGAGCCATATTTTCTTCGCCTTGTTGCTTAAAATCTAAGCCAAAATTGATGCGATCCTGATCCCAAAGCGCGTCCAATTTGAAATTTTCCGTAGGCGTTAAAAAGTTTAATTGTTGCTTCCGAGATTGAAAAATCAAGCTGGAGGAAACCTCTGGACCGCCTAAATATTTCGAGCTTTGGAAAGAGAAAACCGATTGATAAAACTTGTAACCACCCATAATGAGTGTATCAAGATAGGCCTCAAGACTTACCTGAAAACTCCGCCCTTTGGTCACATTTCCAGAAAAAACCGTATTATGAGCAACGCCTAATGTAGGGTAAAAGCGCTTCAATAAAGGTGCCGCATCATGGCAAACAATCGTAAAATCAGCACCATATTTATTATCCGTGTCATGTAATTTCCCCGCATAATACGCTTTGCGCTCAATTTCATTTTTCTGAAAATACAATTGATACTCATCCCACAATTGCAACAATTCCGTTTGCATTTGACTCGGTACAAAATCCCCATTCACTTCCACAGAAACAAAAGGCGAATTCAACACATAATGGCGTTTGGAACCTGCACGATTTTCCGCATTAAACGTCACCATATCCATCGCCAAATCTTCCATATTCGGTTTCTGAATATACACGTCTTGGAAAAATCCGCGACCCGTTAAATCATCCAAATTATTCAATGCCAGATCAATATCAAATGCCGATTTGAGTCGAATGGCTTCCTTGGTAAAATGTAAAGCTGCCAAATCTGCGCGATCCACTTTTCCCTCCAGTTGGTAAGTTGGCTTCGCTTGACGCAAATTGATTTCGCCCGCCATATTAGCCACCAAATGTGAATCCTTAACAGCAACCGTTCCCTTAAACAATTGCTTCTGCAAATTCCCTTTTAAACTCACGCGTTTGTATGCGTAGCGATTGAAATTTATCTCGGAAATCATGCCATCGAAATCGACATTTGCCGATTGATTCGAGAAGCCCGTCCCTTTGATTTTGGCTGCTAAATCGATTGTACCCAAATAGGATTCCAATGCGAGAAGTTTGCCCAACTTAAACTTCCTTAATGCCACCCGACCGTCATAGCCCGAAAAGGCCATCGAGTCTTTTAAGCGCATCGACACATCGCCTTCCATGTAGCCTAAGCCCGTATTCGCCTGACCAGAAGTTCGGAAATTCATATGCGTTCCATTGAACTTCCCAGCAAAGGAAACCGGCCCTAAAATACGCATCTTGTCGGCTGCAGGCTTCGAGATAAAAACTGCTAAATCTTGTGGAATAAACAACGAATTACGCATGTTGAAATCCATTTGCGTCTTTGGAATTTCAGGCAAACCTTTGAATGAAAAATCGCCACGCAACACGCTTTTTGAGCCAAATCCCAAAGAGAAATTCTTCAAGGCTAATTTCCTGACAGTCCCATTTAATTTACCAGTTACGGTATATACCCCTTTGTAGGGATACATGGCGTCGATGAATCGACCAACATCCAGTGAAGACAAGCGCGTTTTAACCAAATTCGCATGCATATTGGCTTTATCAAACCATTTTGTCAAATCTTCGATGTGTTTATAATCGACCAAAAATTGATTAGCCACATAGGACTCATTGACCGCTAAATCCAATTGATCAAACCGCATTTGCTTGTCGCAAATCATGAAATGGGTATTCATGCGTTTGACTTGTAAGCGCGTATCCTCATGCCTTGCACGGAAACCAATGGTCTGTAAACCAATCGTATCGCCCTTGGAATAGAACTGTTTTACCTTGGAATTAATGTGGGATATAGCGAAATGCGACAGATCAAAATGAGTGGCAGTACCCGTATTAGGAATCTGCTCATCGTCTAAGATAAATTGCCCATCCACAACCTCTGCCTCCCGGATAATAAACACACTTGAACCCTTGGATGGGCTTGTAGAACTTCGATTTACCCAGGCAATAATTTGATCAATAAAGTGATTTAAATTCACCTGGCCCTTCTTTTTCTCCAAGACCAAATGCACCCTTGGTCGCAACAAACGTGCGTAATCGAGCGTCGGCCGATTCCCTCCCAAGAACAAATCACTGATGCTAAAATTCACATCGAGGTGCTCAATGTAAATCATTTCCTTGCCCCAGGGATCCTGAATGCGTAAACCCGAAAGACTTAATTCATCGAAAAACTTGACTTGAATCCCCTTGATTTCAACGGGATAGCCTAATTCACGCTCAATGGTGGGCGTAAAATAATTGGCTAAAAGCATCTGATTGGCGGGTGCACGAAGCAGCAAAATACAGGTAAAAATGAGCAAAAAGATTCCTACCAACCCGTACAGGATCGCTTTAGCGAGGATCTTTAAGTATTTTACCATGTTTACTTTTTTTGCCCTATTTTTGCAGACAAATGGTCCTACTAGCAATCGAATCTTCTTGTGACGAAACCTCCGCAGCCGTTATGGTTAACGGAGAATTAAAGTCAAATATTATATCTACCCAACTCATCCATACGGAATGGGGTGGCGTAGTTCCTGAATTAGCTAGTAGAGAACATCAAAAAGCGATCATTCCTGTCGTTCAAGAGGCTCTGCAAAAAGCAAATATAAACAAAAATGACCTGAATGCCATTGCCTTCACGCGCGGCCCAGGTTTATTGGGTGCACTGCTCGTAGGAACATCTTTTGCGAAGTCATTTGCCCTAGCCTTGGACATACCTTTAATCGAGGTAAATCACATGCAGGCGCACGTTTTGGCCCATTTTATTGAGGAGCCCAAACCGCAATTTCCCTTTCTCTGCCTAACGGTGAGTGGCGGACATACACAATTGGTTTGGGTCAAAGATGCCCTCCACATGGAGGTCATTGGTGAAACACAAGACGATGCCGTGGGAGAAGCCTTTGATAAAACCGCTAAACTCATCGGCCTGCCTTATCCAGGTGGTCCCTTAATCGACAAATTAGCACAAATAGGAAATCCGGATCGCTTTCCATTTTCATTGGGCGAAATGCCCGGTTTGAATTTCTCCTTCTCGGGAATCAAGACGCAAATCCTCTATTTTCTTCAAAAGGAAACGCAGAAGAATCCCCAATTTGTGGAAGAAAATAAGGCCGACATCTGTGCCTCCGTTCAAAAAAGTCTCATCGATATGCTTTTGCGTAAAGTGAAGAAGGCGATGAAAGAGAAAAACTGCAAACAAATCGCGATTGCAGGCGGAGTATCAGCAAACTCAGGCCTCCGCAGCCGACTGAAAGAAATGGGCGAAAAAGAACAATGGGATGTGTTTATTCCTGCCTTTCAATATTGCACAGACAATGCAGGTATGATCGCCATGGCAGGTCATTTCAAATACGAAGCGGGAGAATTTACGAATCAGGATGTGGCGCCTTTGGCGAGGTACTCGTTGTAATTTCTTTGGCAAACCTTACAGGATTGCCAAAGTTTGAGGCGCTTTTGCGCCGATTCCCTAGGCTGAAGCCTAGGGCTAAAAAATAGGATATTAACTCCAGGCTTCAACCTGGGGGGGACCGATGCAAAGCATCGCTACACCAAAGACTTCAACGCATTCCAAAACGCCATCTTCAAGGCTTTTTCCTCATCCGTCAACGTAGAAATCAAACGCGGGAAATAATAAACCTTACTCGTACCTAGCTGCTGAATCTGATTAGCCTGCAAACCTGCAAGACTATGTTCGCCCAAGAAAATATAACGAGTTGGGGCTGTTTTTGACACAAATTCCTCCAAAGAAACCTGAATTTGATCCACATCGATAATGGACCAGTCTCCTTGCGGCAATGTCAAAGGTGGCGCAGAAAAGATTAATTGCAAACGGGATTTTTCCGCTTCGGTGATGGCACCTATGACCAACCACGGACTAGCGATGGAAGGAACACCAACCTCAACAACTTCCTCTGCAGGTAAAACAGGAGCTTGATCTAGCTGCTCCAATGGACGTTCCGACGTGACCCAATAGATCACCTCGTTCTCATACAAAGCAGCTAAATCAATTCCCTCTGTCATCTTATGCTAAAGAACCGCGCAACACACAAGCCTCACGATCCGGGCCTGTTGAAATAAAGTTGATCGGTAAATCTAAATGCTTCTCTAAAAATTTAATGTAAGCCGAAAGCTCAGCAGGCAATTCCTCAAAACGACGCATGCCTTCTAATGAGCAATTCCACCCTTTCAAGGTTTCGTATACCGGCTTCACTTTGATATCTGTAATCTCAAATGGAATTTGATCCGTAATCGTACCATCCGGCATTTCATAGCCCGTACAAACCTGAATCTCTTCAAAAATATTCAAGACATCCGCCTTCATCATAATCAATTGAGTCACCCCATTGATCATCATCGCATACTTCAATGCAGGTAAATCGATCCAACCACAACGACGCGGACGACCGGTTGTTGAGCCAAACTCACGACCCTCTTGGCGCATGCGCTCACCTACTTCATCTTCTAATTCCGTTGGGAAAGGACCCGAACCTACACGTGTTGCATAAGCCTTAAAAATACCAAATACCTCACCGATATTCTTTGGCGCTACACCTAAACCTGTACATGCTCCGGCAGTAATGGTGTTCGATGACGTAACAAATGGATAAGAACCAAAATCAACGTCCAATAAAGAACCTTGCGCTCCTTCTGCCAAAATCGTTTTACCTGCTTGAATCGCATGATTCACCGAATATTCCGAATCAACCAAATGAAATTCCTTCATAAAGGCTACTGCCTCAAAGAACTCCTTCTCTGCCGCAGCTAAATCATATTCAAATTTATACACATCCAAAATCGCCTTGTGACGATCAACCAATGCATTGTATTTCGCCGTAAAATCAGGTGAAATCATATCTCCAACACGTAATCCTTGACGTGAAATTTTGTCCGTATATGTTGGCCCAATTCCCTTCAATGTTGATCCAATCTTCGCATCTCCTTTCGCCTTTTCATACGCCGCATCTAACAAACGGTGCGTAGGCAAAATGATGGATGCTTTCTTTGAAATCTCCAAATTCTTACGCAAATCTAAATTGAAATGAGCCAAACCATCAATCTCCTTTTTGAAGATAATTGGATCCAACACAACTCCATTTCCAATAATATTCTGAACTTCTTGACGGAAAATTCCCGATGGGATTTGATGCAAAACGTGCTTAAAACCATCAA
This sequence comes from uncultured Cytophagaceae bacterium, assembly GCA_938008575.1. Classification (GTDB taxonomy): domain Bacteria; phylum Bacteroidota; class Bacteroidia; order Cytophagales; family Spirosomataceae; genus Aquirufa; species Aquirufa echingensis. The sequence goes on from CALLKB010000212.1 coordinate 10,738, forward strand.
ATTCAAGCGTATGACCCGCATTCGGTCCACCTTGAAAACGCGCAACTACCTGGTAACGAGGTGCCAAAACATCCACAATCTTTCCTTTCCCCTCATCGCCCCACTGTAAGCCTAATAATACATCAACTGCCATAATATGAATATAAATGATAAATAATTACTCGGGTGATTGAGCCTGGTATTGATCCCGAAACTCACAATTTTTCTTCGTACACGATCCATAAAAAATCAAGGAATGGTGCATCACATTAAACTCCAACATCTCTCCTACCAAACTCTGAATCGTCTGAACACGCGGATCACAAAATTCCGTCACCTTGTGACAATCCGTACAGATTAAATGATCATGCTGCCGACGGCCATAGGACTTCTCAAACTGTGCTTGATTACGCCCAAATTGATGTTTGACCACCAAATCACATTCAACCAACACGTCCAAAGTATTATAAACCGTCGCGCGCGAAACCTGATATTTCTTGTTTTTCATAGAGATATATAACTCCTCCACATCGAAATGATCATCGCGCAAATAAATCTCTTCCAGAATAGCAAAACGCTCCGGCGTCTTCCGCAGACCCTTATTTTCTAAATAAGCTGTGAAAATCTTTTTAACCGAATCGAACTTCTCTATTGCTGCAGACATTATTGAAAAAAAACAACGTAAAATAAGCAAAAAAAACGGAAAAATGCTACTTAATCTTCCCGCGCAACCTCAATAACTCCAGCAACCATTTCCAACTCAGAAACCAAATTTTCCAAATGCGACGTATCCTGAATCATCAAGGAAATCTTACCTTCAAATAAACCATCTTTCACCCCAATTGAAAGGGCAGTAATGTTCACCTTCAACTCATCCGAAATCACACGTGTCACATCATTCACCAACCCAACGCGGTCAATGCCACGTATAATCAAATCGACCACAAAGGACATCTGAATCTGACTCGTCCACTGCGCTTTAATCACGCGATCACCATGCCGAGACAAGAGTTCAGGCGAATTAGGACAGGTTGTCCGATGTATTTTAATCCCCTCATTAATCGTCACAAATCCAAACACCTCATCACCAGAAATCGGATTGCAACACTTCGCCAAGGTATAATCCACCTTGTCCATGTCCTCACCAATCAACAAAATATCCGATTCCTTGCGCCCCTCTTCTACCTGTTGCATCCCCTTCTTAAAGGATTTGCTATCCACAATCGGCGCCTTAATGGCTTTCTCCGCCTGCTTCCGCTCATGCATTTCTTTATCGGACTTCCAGTGCTTCAACTGGTCAACCGAAATATAGGCCTTCCCAAATCGATAGAACAAATCATTGGCATCCTTCGCATTGAAATAGGCCCGCAATTGATTGGTTATTTCCAATGTCAAATTGGGATAGCCCAAATGCTTCAAACGCGCCTCCACCACATCTCTTCCCTGAATCAAATAGCCTTTATTGTCCTCTTTGATGCAATCCTTGATCCGCGCTTTGGCCTTTGTTGTGGTAACTATGCGCAACCAATCCTCGGACGGCTTTTGCTTGGAGGATGTTAAAATCTCCAACTGGTCTCCATTGCTTAATTTATGCGACAATGGCACCAATTTACCACCCACTTTCGCACCGATGCAATGTGATCCCACCTCCGTATGAATTTCAAACGCAAAATCCAAGGCCGTCGCACCGGCTTGTAATACAACGAGTTTTCCTTTGGGAGTAAAGACAAAAACCTCCTCGTGGTAAAGGGAATTTTTGATATCATCCACTAATTCCACTGCCGACTGGCTCTTATCATTCATTTCCAAGGCTTCACGCACCTGGCTTAACCAAGATTCAAATGCTTGCGAAGTTCGCGTATCCGTCCCCTTGTATTTAAAATGCGCCGCAACCCCCTTCTCTGCAATCTCATCCATGCGTTTCGTCCGAATTTGCACCTCGACCCAGCGACCTTCTTTGTCATTGCCAAAAGGCATACTCATCACCGTCGTATGTAGCGACTCGTAACCATTCGATTTGGGCGTAGAAACCCAGTCCTTCAAACGGCTTGGGTTCGGACGGTAATGATCCGTCACAATACTATACACTTCCCAACATTCCCCTTTTTCCCGTTCCAAAGGCACATCTAACACCACCCGAATCGCGAACAAATCGTAGATTTTCTCAAACGGTGTATTCGACTTTTTAATCTTGTTGTAAATGGAATAGATGGATTTCGGTCGGCCTTTGATGGTATATTTCATCCCCCGCTCATCCAAGGATTTCTTAATCGGACGAATAAATTGATCCACAAAACTCTCACGGTTTTGCTTATTCTCCATCAACTTGTTGGCAATTTCCTTATAAGCTTCCGTCTCCGTAAACTTCAAGCCCAAATCCTCCAACTCTGTTTTGATCGCATTCAAACCCAAACGATGGGCCAAAGGAGCATATAGATAAATCGTCTCCGATGCAATCTTCAACTGCTTTTCCTTTGCCATGCTTTCCAAGGTCCGCATGTTGTGCAAACGATCGGCTAGCTTGATCAAGATCACCCGAATATCATCCGAGAGCGTCAACAACATCTTCCGGAAATTTTCGGCTTGTTGGGACGTTCCATATTCAAACGTCCCCGCAATCTTTGTCAAGCCATCAATAATCTGTGCAATCTTAGGATTGAACAATTTCTCAATTTCCTGCAATGTTGTATCTGTATCCTCTACCACATCGTGCAGCAATGCCGCGATGATGGATGTAGGCCCTAAACCAATTTCCTCCACACAAATTTGAGCGACTGCCAAAGGATGGTAGATATACGGCTCCCCGGATTTACGGCGCATTTCTTTGTGGGCTTCCGCCGACAACAAAAATGCCTTCTTAATTTCCTTGGCATCATCGTCTTTTAAATACGGTTTAGCCGTACGCAAAAGCTTGCGATAACGCTTCAGTATTTCTAGTCTTTCTGCTTCTAAATCGATCTTCATGACGCTATTGAGCTTGAATTAACGCTACGGCCATCGCCGAAATTCCTTCTTGTCTTCCCACAAAACCTAGTCCTTCAGAGGTGGTTGCTTTGACAGAAATTTGGTCTACATCGAGCGCCATAACCAAAGCCAAATTTTCCTTGATGGACGGTATATGCGGATTTAATTTCGGCTGGTCTAACACCACCGTCACATCCACATTTCCCACTTCCCAGCCCTTTTCGCGAATCATTTCCATGACCTTTTTCAGCAACAAGGTGGAAGCAACGCCTTTCCACATCGGATCTTTATCCGAAAAATGATAACCTATGTTCCGCATATTCGCGGCACCCAATAGCGCATCACACAAAGCATGACAAACTAAATCAGCATCTGAATGACCCAATGGCCCAAAATCACTGGGAATTTCTACGCCACCCAAAATAAATGGTCGGCCTTCTACCCAACGATGTACATCATACCCTTGTCCTACGCGTATTTTCATGATTATCCTTGTTTAAGATAAAGCAATGTATTCTTTTTCCCTTGGACAAACAGCTTGTTTGCCCAATCTTGTATTTCTTTCAATTCAACTGCCGCAATGTGCGCTGCCTCTGTATTCACAAAATCAACATTGCCCGCATTCGCCGCCATCGCTAAATTCATCGCACGATTCAACACTTCCACCTCACCAAATACCAAAGATGCCTCCGCTTGATTCTTCACACGCTGTAATCCTTCTGCATCAATGCCCGTTTTCACAAAATCTTGAATAGCATCAAGCAGCAATTTTTCGGCATCAGCCACATCCACCCCTTCACAAACTTGACCCGAAACGACCAATAAACCCGGATCCATCGACCCAGTCAATGAGGCATGCAAAGAGTCGAAAATTCGTTGGTCTTGAACCAAAGCATTGTACAAATACGAAGACTCATTCCGACCCAATAAATCAGAAAGCAAGTCAATCGCATGATATCCCGGCGCATAACGTCCCACAACGGGATAGGCAATATATAACCGATTTGAAGGCACATCGGCCTTGATTTCCATTCGTCGGTCCTCATCCTGAACCGGCTCCACCGGCAAATTCCGCACCGGCTTCACGCCCGCCGGAATCGGCCCAAACCACTTTTCAGCGAGTGTTTTCACCTCTTCAAAATCGACCTTTCCTGCAACCACCAAAATGGCATTACTTGGCACGTAGTGTTTTTGAAAAAAGGCCTTCACATCTTTCAATGTGGCCTCCTCAATGTGTTTAATCTCTTTACCGATCGTCGCCCAGCGATAGGGATGTTGTTGGTAAATCAAGGGACGAAATTTCAACCAAACATCGCCATATGGCTGATTCAAATACCGTTGCTTAAATTCCTCAATCACCACTTTGCGTTGCACTTCCAACGATTGCGGATTAAATGCGAGCGATAACATGCGGTCGGACTCCAACCAAAATGCCGTTTCCAGATTTTGGTAAGGCAAGGAGAT
>CALLKB010000213.1 GCA_938008575.1 uncultured Cytophagaceae bacterium
GATTCCTCAAATGAACGAGATTGTGCATTTGTCCGATATAAAATGGCAAAGTCGGAGAAATGTAAACCCTCTTTCTGGCAGGTTTCAAAAATGCTTGATGCAATAATCCGGCCTTCTTCATTATCACTTCCAGCTCGGATGATTTCAATTTGATCTCCATCTTCATTGGACGTAAAGACGTCTTTTTTGAGTTGGTTCTTATTGCGTGCAATGACCGAATTGGCCACGGCCACAATCGCTTTCGTAGATCGGTAATTCTCTTCGAGTTTGATGGTTGTCAAATCCGCGTAATCGCGCTCGAAGTTCAAGATATTTTGAATATCGGCTCCACGGAAGGCATAGATACTTTGGGCATCGTCACCCACTACGCAGATGTTGCGGTGAACGGCCGACAGTTTTTTCGTGATGAGGTATTGGGATACGTTGGTATCTTGAAACTCATCCACCATCACATGTTTGAATTTGTGTTGGTATTTATGCAACACGTCTAAGTGGTCGCGGAAAAGGATATTGGTTTGAAAAAGGAGATCATCAAAATCCATGGCATTTGCCTGAAAGCAGCGTGTACAATATAATTTGTACAGTTGTCCCATCATGGGGATTTTGGCATAGCGATCTTCTTGTTCTAAAACGGGGCTATTTAAGTATTGTTCTGGGCCAATCAATCTGTTCTTTGCATTGGAGATGCGGTTCAACACGAGATTGACTTTATAGACTTTATCATCCAAATTTTGCTCTTTGATCAGTGTACGGATGAGTGATTTGGCATCGTCTGTATCGTAGATGGAAAAATTGGAGGTGTATCCTAGGCGTTCCCCTTCAAAACGTAGGATTTTGGCAAACACGGAGTGGAAAGTTCCCATCCAGATGTTTTTGGCTTGGGTACCGATGACCGTTTCGATTCGATGGCGCATTTCGCCAGCGGCTTTGTTTGTAAAGGTCAAAAGCAAGATGCTAAATGGATCAACGCCTTTGTCGATTAAATGGGCAGTTCGATAAGTCAGTACGCGGGTTTTTCCCGAGCCGGCACCGGCAATGATCATTAAGGGACCATCGATGTGTTCGACTGCTTTTCGTTGGGGCTCATTGAGACCTGCCAGGTAATCCATAGGGTAAAATTTAAATTCAATTAGGGGGAGCAAAAATAGGAAATTTTGCCGGCTATTTTTTGGGAAAACTGATAAAAAAAGGCGCAGAAAATCCGCGCCCTTTTACCCTTAATCTTTCACTTGTTGATGAACCTATTGGACAGCGACTAAATCGCGTTTTACTTCCGTTAGGATGTTAAATGTTTTGGATTGAATGATTTGTTTGTTGGCATTCATGATTTCCATTTTATACTTCCCATCTAAAAGGTTCGCGAAGTTGTAAAGCTTTTTGCTTGCGATGGCTTCTTGGTGGATGATATTTTGGTCTGCATCATAAATGATGACAACAAGTTTCGAATTCGGTTCTGCGCTTACTAGGAATTTCATTTTTCCTACTTGGTTAATGCTAACTGGTAAGCTTACTTCCGTTGCCATTGCGTTGGAAGTCATGGACATGCTGATTGCAAATAAGGCAATAGCCAATGCGTTTTTGATTTGCTTTTTCATAAGCGTTTGATTTAAAAATACTTAGGCGGAATTATTTCCGTTTGTTGACCCAAAACTAGGCTTTCTCATTTAGCTCCAAATTAAATCCGTGTAAAATTTCATTTTTTCAAGAAAGTTCTTCTTAAAAAAATTATAATTCACAAAATAATACAATAAACAGTTTAGGATTGTTGGAAAATTGTCGGAAAAGTACAGCATAAATCATTGTATTACGGAATTGTTATGGAATGTGTTATTGTTTTAACGATTTGGTAAAGCATCGTTAATTGACTCGTAATAAGGCTGCTGGTATTTCAGGCTAGTTTTGCATCGTAAAATTCACCAGTATTAAAATTCGCATGAAATCCATTTACGTATTTATTCTATTACTCGTATC
>CALLKB010000214.1 GCA_938008575.1 uncultured Cytophagaceae bacterium
TTTCTAATAGCTTGTCGACTAATCGAGAGGCATTAGACATTTTATCCATCATCCGTTCGGTGATTCCTAAAACGGTCATCGGATTGTTTTGTTGTCCACGTAATATCCGTAGTACATTGTACTGTTGGGCGGTCAAACCAAAGGGTTTCAAAAGATCGTGCTGTTGCTGCATCATCCAGTTGCCTGTGTATATAATGTTTACAATCGCCTTGCTAGTTGGCGTTGTAAATTTGCTCTGCTTTAAATCCTCTGAAATTCCCATAACTGAAATTTGATGTAGCAAAATTAAATGTAATTACATTAATTACAAATGTTTTTAAAATTTATTTTTCAAAAGGTCACATTTATATCCTATTTTTGGTCATGCAAGATTCATTTAGCCTTCAATTTCCTTTCATTCTAGCCTCGAATTCCCCTCGTCGGAAAGAGATTTTATCACAAGCTGGATTTCAATTTTCGGTATTGCCTTCAGATGTGGATGAATCTTTCCCGATTGATATGAAGCCTCAAGAAGTTCCTGTCATGCTCGCTGAACGTAAGGCGAAAGCTTTGTTAGAGTCTTGTGAAAATGCCCTGATTTTAGCAGCTGATACGGTAGTAATTTTGGATGGTGAGATTTTGAATAAGCCTTTGGATAAGCAAGATGCGCTACAAATGCTGAAAAAATTGTCAGGTAAAACGCATGAGGTTGTGACGGGAATTGCATTGGCTAGTCCGCAAGGAATCGTAACGGCAGCTGATTCGGCTTTTGTTAGTTTTAGGGAATTGGCCAACTGGGAAATGGAGTGGTATATACGTGGCGGGTCTTCTTTAGATAAAGCTGGTGCCTATGGCGTACAAGATTTTATTGGTATGGCCGGTATTGAGCAATTGAATGGGTCATTTTACACGGTGATGGGTTTACCTATCTACCGCGTTTATGAATTAATGAAACCGTTCATTTTGGAATCCAAACAGATTCCTTTGGGAATTTAGATCGAGAAGCTCTCGCCGCAACCGCAAGTACGTGTTGCATTCGGGTTTTTGAATTGAAATCCTTTGCCATTCAAGCCATCTGAGAAATCGAGTTCCGTTCCAGCTAAATAAAGAATGGATTTTTTGTCGACCATTACTTTAACGCCCTTGTCTTCGAATATCATATCGCTTGCCTGAGGTTCAGATGCGAAGTCTAATTGATACATCAAGCCAGAACATCCACCACCTTCCACGGCAACGCGAACGTTGAATGCTTCCGTTAATCCTTCTTTCTGACGAATTTCTTTAATGCGATTCGCTGCAATTTCTGAGATCGTGATCATGGTATTTTGCTTTTTGTGTCACAAAGATAAGCAAAAATTAGATAAAATTTCATACTATTTAGAGTGAATCTAAATAAAGTGTGGTTTTGTATCTGATTAGGTTTTAATTTTGTGCCTCATTAGCCTTATTCAATTAGAACGATATGTTATCAATTAAAAATTTACATGCGCGCATCGGAGAAAAAGAAATTCTTCGTGGGATTAATCTGGAAATCAAAGCCGGCGAAGTTCATGCCATCATGGGACCCAATGGTTCTGGTAAATCAACTTTAGCGTCCGTATTAGCTGGTCGGGAAGATTATGAAGTAACAGAAGGTTCAGTTGAGTTTCAAGGTAAAGACTTATTGGATTTAGCTCCCGAAGAACGCGCTGCTGAAGGTGTTTTCTTAGCATTTCAATACCCAGTTGAAATTCCAGGTGTTTCTACGACCAACTTTATGAAGTCTGCGGTGAACGAAATTCGTAAATACCGTGGCGAAGAGCCCCTAGACGCTGTTCAATTTTTGAAAATGTTCAAAGAGAAAATGGCCTATGTGAACATCGATCAGTCATTATTGAGTCGTTCATTAAACGAAGGTTTTTCAGGTGGAGAGAAAAAAAGGAATGAGATTTTCCAAATGGCCGTTCTAGATCCTAAATTGGCTATTTTGGATGAAACCGATTCAGGTTTAGATATTGATGCCCTTCGTATTGTTGCGGAAGGTGTTAACAAATTAAAGAGTCCAACGAACGCGACGATTGTCGTGACGCACTACCAACGTTTATTGGATTACATCGTGCCAGATTTCGTTCACGTCCTCTACAAAGGCCGTATCGTTAAATCAGGAACGAAGGAATTGGCTCTTGAATTAGAAGAAAAAGGATACGATTGGATTATTTCGGCTTTAGTAGATTAACACATGGCAACTGATACATTAGTAAGTATTTCCCTCGGGAAAGAAAAACAAGCGGCCATGGATCGTTTCTTGGCCAAAGGATTTCCTACAAATAAATGGGAGGAATGGAAATATGCATCCCTGAAGTCCTTAAATGACATCGATTGGAATTGGAATTCGTCGGAAACTCCTACGAATGCAAGTTCTACATCTATTGAGGGATCTCTCCAATTGCAATCGTTGAATGGAAAATTCACCACCGTAGGTTCTTTGCCAAACGGCGTTGAAATTCTTGAATTTTCAGCTTTCGCAGCCCAAAACCCTGATTTCATTACAAAATGGGAAAAGCGGAATCAAATCTTGGATCAAAACTCCCTTTATGATTTGAATGATGCCTTAACGACCACCCATCAAGTTATTTGGGTTAAAGCAGGAACTACTTTGCCCCAACCCATTGTACACCAACTTTTGGCAGATGTAAGCATTGCCTCAGCCATTCAAAGTAAATTGTTGATTTACATCGAAAAAGGGGCGAATGTCACTTGGGTCGATGATTTAAGATCAAATTCATCTTCAGAAACCATTCTTTCGAATTATGTTCAAGAGATTTGGGTGGAAGAATCAGCAAACTTGACATTCGTCAAAACGCAAGATTTTGCGCTGAAAACGACGCATGTTGATCATACGTTTATTTTCCAACAAGCTAATAGCCAGGTGGATATGTTTACTTTCTCCATCAATGGAGGATTTGTGCGCAATAACCTACATTTCTATGTGGATGGAGAAAATGTCCTTTCGAATTTGAATGGATTGTATGTTCCCGGAAACAATGAATTTATTGATTCACACACGGTTGTAGATCATCGCAAACCCAATTCAGAATCGAACGAATTATACAAAGGTGTATTGCTAGGTAATTCAACGGGTGTATTTAACGGAAAGATTTTTGTTCGTCCTGACGCGCAAAAAACGAATGCCTTTCAATCATGTAAAAATGTGTTGGCTTCTGATAAAGCAACGATGAATACCAAACCTCAATTGGAAATTTGGGCGGACGATGTGAAATGTTCACATGGAACGACAACAGGTCAATTGAGCGATGAGGCCTTGTTTTACATGCGTTCACGCGGTATTTCGGAGGAAGCAGCAAAGACTTTGTTGATGTTGGCATTCGTCCAACAAGTCATTGATAAAGTAGAAATACCTGAATTGAAAGAATCTATTTCTGATCGGGTCGTAGCGAAAATACAACAAGCATTAGGTGTATAATCATGGCAGATAAATTTGATATTGAGCAAGTACGGAAGGATTTTCCCATATTAGACCAACAGGTCAATGGGGCTCCTTTGGTGTATTTTGATAATGCAGCAACGACGCAAAAGCCTCAAATGGTGATTGATGCGCTGAATCATTATTACACACGAGACAATGCCAATATCCACCGCGGTTTACACACGCTTGCAGAGCGTGCGACAACGGGTTATGAATTGACCAGAAAGAAGTTGAAAGACTTCCTGAATGCGGAATCTACGGATCAAATCATCTTCACTTCCGGAACAACTGCTGGGATTAATTTAGTGGCTCAGACTTACGGTCGGGCTAATTTTTCCAAAGGCGATGTAATTCTTGTATCGAATTTGGAACACCATTCAAACATTGTTCCTTGGCAGATGATTGCCGAAGAAAAAGGAGCGGAGGTTCAAGTGATTCCGGTTGACGAGGCTGGCGTGTTGGATGTGAAGGCCTATGTGGAATTATTAGACACAAACCGAGTTAAGTTTGTTGCTGTAAATCATGTATCGAATGCGATAGGAACGATTAACCCGATTTCCTATATCATCGAGCAAGCGCATCGCGTAGGAGCGAAGGTGTTAATTGATGGAGCGCAATCAGTGGCACACTTTGAAATTGACGTTCAAGCGTTGGATATTGATTTTTTAGCCTTTTCGGCACATAAATTATTTGGTCCTACGGGTGTGGGTGTGTTGTACGGAAAACGTACATTGCTAGAAGCGATGCCGCCGTATCAAGGTGGGGGAGAGATGATTAAGGAAGTGAGTTTTGCGGGTACAACGTACAATGAGTTACCCTACAAATTTGAAGCAGGAACACCCAACATCGCGGACGTATATGCCTTTGGTTTTGCCTTGGATTATTTAAAATCCTTGCCAAAGAATGCCGTTTGGGAACAAGAGAAAGCTTTGTTGGACTATGCAACAGAACAATTAATGCAAATTGATGGTTTACGTATCGTAGGTCAGGCACCCGAGAAAATTGCCGTGGTTAGTTTTGTGATTGATGGTGTACATCCACAAGACATCGGTGTTTTGTTGGACAAGTTTGGTGTCGCAATTCGTACGGGTCACCATTGTGCCCAACCGCTGATGGCACGTTATGAATTAGTAGGAACTTGTCGGGCGTCCTTCGCGTTTTACAATACCAAATCAGAGATTGATTTGTTTGTGAAAGCGTTGAAACGTACGATAACAATGTTGAGTTAATATGGCAACGATCAATGAAACCCAAGACGAGTTAATCGAAGAGTTTGGTCTCTTTGAAGATTGGGCTGATAAATACGAATATTTGATTGATTTGGGTAAGAAATTAAGCCCGATGAACGAAGCCTTCAAAACGGAGGAAAATGTCATTAAAGGTTGCCAAAGTAAGGTTTGGTTACATGCCGAAAAGCATGGGGATCATATTGTCTTTTTTGCAGATTCGGAAGCGATTATTGTAAAAGGAATGATCAGTATGTTGATTCGGGTTTTATCGAATCACACGCCAGCAGAGATTATGCAAGCTGATTTGTATTTTATTGATCAGATTGGGATGGCGCAGCATTTGGCCCAAACACGTTCAAATGGTTTGGTAGCCATGGTAAAACAAATGAAAAATTATGCGGTTGCGTTTAATGCAATGGCTTAAGATAATAGAAGCATGACGGAAGCAGAATTAAAGGAAGAAGTAGTAAAAGCAATTAAGACGGTATATGACCCCGAAATTCCGGTGGACGTGTATGAGCTTGGGTTGATTTATGAAATCAAGATTTTTCCGGTGAACAATGTATATATCTTGATGACTTTGACGTCGCCCTCATGTCCTTCTGCGGAAAGTATTCCCGTGGACATCGAGAAGGCTATTCGGGAAGTGGAAGGCGTTGCAGAGGTTTCTGTCGAATTAACGTTTGATCCACCGTATTCACAAGATATGATGTCGGAAGTTGCCAAATTGGAACTTGGCTTTATGTAAGTGTGTTTAGCAAATTAAAATAGAAATAATATGTATCCAGAACATTTAGTACATCCCATGCGGATGGATATCGTAGAGGGTGGATTTCAAGAATTGAAGTCGGCTGCTGAAGTAGAAGATACCATGGCAAAACCAGGTACGACCTTGTTGTTTATCAACTCGGTCTGTGGTTGTTCTGCATCTACTGCTCGTCCAGGCGTTAAAGCTGCAGTTGCGGCTTCTGCAAAGAAACCAACGAATTTAGCAACAGTGTTTGCGGGTGTGGATCAAGAGTCTACGCAAAAAGCGCGTGAATATACCTTGCCTTATCCTCCATCATCTCCATCAATTGCCTTGTTCAAAGACGGTGAATTAGTTCACTTTGTTGAGCGTCATCACATTGAAGGCCGTTCGGCGGCTTTGATTGCTCAGCATTTAGAAGGGGTATTCGAAGAGTATTGTTAATAAAAAAGGAGCCGAGAGGCTCCTTTTTTGATGTTTGAAATAGCCGTTCCATGAACGGCTATTCTTGTTTTACTGCTTCGGTGCACCACCCACAGCGCCAGACTCTGACGGTGTGTTTTTGGCCTTCTCAGCCATCTTCTTAGCAGCACCTTCGTAATCCCCCGCTTTGATGAAAGACATCTTTGTCAAGTCGATTGTTTTGCGCGTAGCTTCTAGAATTTGTTCCGGTGTTAAGTTTTTCACCTTGTTCTCTAATTCCTCAGACCATTTTAAATTTCGTCCCAAGAATAAATTGTTATTTAACGTTCCCACCAACGCATTGTCTTGTGAACGCGTTACTTGCTTCGCTTGAATCCACGATTTCTTCGCCTCATCAATTTCTTTCTGTGTAAAGCCTTCTTTCAATACCTTCTCAATTTCCTCTTTGAAGGCTGCCTCTAATTTGGCAATATTCTCAGGAGCATAAATAGCATACCCTAAGAAAGCTCCATTTTGATCCAACGGACTCGCTGCAAATTGTGAACCTACGCCATAAGATAAACCTTCTTTCTGACGGATACGATTCATTAAACGTGAACTTAGGCCACTGCCGCCGCCCAACATATAATTACTCAATTCAAGAGCTGCATAATTAGGATCTGAATCCGAGATTTTCAAAGGCTGATAAGCTAAGAAGAATGCATTCGCTTTATCCGGTGTTTCAATCGATTTTACCTGACTACCATTTTCGTGGAATTTATCTGGAACCCGTGTATAAGCCTTAGGTGATTTCCAGTCAGCTAATTCTGATTTTACGAATGTTTTAATGGCGGCTTCGTCAAAGTCCCCAACTACCGAGAAGGTTGCATTCGATGCGCCATAAAAACCTTTATAGAAAGCAATCGCCTCTTCTAATTTAGCCGCAGTATAACGTTCTGTTTGCTCGGCCATCGTTGGTTGGTAACGAACGTCGTTCTTAGGATAATGTCCTGAACGCCATTGTCCTAATACATCCATCGCTTTCGCTTGAGGCTCTGATTTTTGACCTTCAATTTGCGTCAAATTCTCTTGCTTCAATTTCTCGAATTCGTCAGCTGGGAAGTTTGGTTGCTTCAAGGCTTCCGCAACTAATTGCAAGGCGGGCAATAAATTCTCACGTGTCGTTTCGATCGATACATTCGCCTGACGAGCTTCTCCTGTTATTGAAACACGAGCTTTTAACTTATCCAATTCATCTTGGAATTGTTGGCGTGTATGTTTCGCTGTTCCTTTCGTCAACATATCCGCCGCCAAATCCGCTGCAGTTGCTGTTCCTAATAAGGTCTTTTCATCGCCAAAACGCAAGGTTAAACGTGCATAAACCGAATTTCCACGCGTTTTCTTAGGTAATAATGCCAAAGATACACCGGCAATCTTCTCTGTTTTTGTACGGGCATCAATGTTGCTCGGGGATGGATCAAATGCCTCACCTTCTGCAACAGCCGCCTTTCCTTTAAAATCTTTTAATACATCCGCCACATCTTTTGCTTCTGGAATTTCCGCACGGTCAGGTTTTTCGGTAGGATAGAAAATACCGGATGTGCGATTCGCCGACTTGAAGTATTTGGCTGCTACACGTTGTACGTCGGCCGCAGTAACCTTCTCTAATAGGTTTCTTGTGTGGAATAACAAGCGCCAGTCGCCTTGAGCAATGTATTCGGATAAACCCACGCCAACACGTTGTGCATTGTTCAATAATAACTCGATGTTTTTGATGCCTTTGGTCTTGATACGATCAACTTCTTCTTGAGTTGGTGCTTGTTTAGCAAATTGCTCAATCGTTTCAATCATAATGTTCTTAACAGAATCCACCGATTTGCTTTTCAATACCTCAGCACCGAAATACACCAAACCTGGCTCTTTTAATTGCATCGTATAACCAAACTGACTCGAAGCTTTTTTTGTATCAATTAATGCCTTGTACAAGCGTCCTGATGGTGCATCAGTCAATAAATCAACTAATACATCGCAGGCAATGAAATCAGGATGTAAGCCTGATGGGATGTGATATGCCATGCCTACTTGTTGGACATCACCCACCCGACGTAAAGTCACCTCGCGCTCCCCATCTTGTGTCGGTTCTGCTGTGAAAGTAGGAGTTAATACACGCTCAGGACGCGGAATGATACCAAATTTCTCATTGATTAATTTCAATGTTTTCGTTACATCAAATTTTCCAGCTACCAATAACACGGCATTATCCGGTTGGTAATATTTGCGGTAATAAGCTTGTAAATTCTCAATAGGCACTTTTTCGATATCTGAACGAGCACCAATGGTTGAGTTTCCATAGTTATGCCATAAAAATGCAGTAGACACAACACGCTCCATCAAAACAGATCCTGGGTCATTTTCGCCACTTTCAAATTCATTTCGAACGACAGTCATCTCCGTCTCTAGTTCGCTTTTAGCGATGCGAGAGTTGATCATTCGATCTGCTTCCATGTCCAATGCCCAATCTAAATTCTCATCTGTTGCAGCAAAGGTTTCAAAATAGTTTGTGCGGTCTAACCAAGTTGTACCATTGAATTGTGCACCGTGGTCAGAGATTTCTTTGGCAACTTCTTTATGCTTTTCCTTCGTTCCTTTGAAAACCATGTGTTCCAATAAATGGGACATACCCGTTTCACCATATCCTTCGTGGCGAGAGCCCACTAAATAGGTGATGTTTACGGTAATCGTTTGTTTAGATGGATCTGGGAAAAGCAACACTTTCAATCCATTGGCTAATTTGTATTCCGTAATTCCTTCAGCCGCAGTGACTTTTTCAGGAATAGGAAGGGATTTGGGCTTTTGTTGGGCAAAAACTTGCATGCCAAGGCAGAAGATTGCCAAACCTGTGTAGAGTAGTTTTTTCATAGAAAAAATTTATAAATTTTACGAATTTAAGGAAGTTAGTTTTCCGTGCATATCCTTTTGGATGAGTGGCAGAAAATCGGGGCAATTGGAAAATGATTATTTTTTGTACTGCTGGATTAACTTGAAAATAGCCTTTTGGGTTTCCAAATTTGGGAAATAATCGAATATAAGCACATGCTTATCGTAGTCCAGCATTAAGCCTGTTTCTAAGAAATGAAATGCCTCTTTAAATTGGGCAGCTTTGATTAAAAAGATGGCTGAACGGTAATACAATTCTGCTTCTTCGGGTAGTTCATCGATGGCGGAAAGCATGATGTCGGCCGACTTCTCATAATCCCCTAATTCAAAGTGCATTTGGGCCCATTTAACCCACGTAGGGGCAAAAAACGAGTCGAGCTCGATGGATTTTTGGAATGCTTCATCTGCGGAAATGGAATTACCTAAATAAGCTTCTACATCGGCTAATCCTGTCCAATACAAGGGATTTGTCTCGTTAAGTTTGATCGCTTTTTTAAGGAAATGCAGGGATTCAAACCACTTGTCTAATTCAGTTAAACAAACCGCAAGACCATAATAACCTTCATCCCAAAGTGGATCAATTTTAACCGCATCTTTATAAAAAGTTAAGGCCTCATTGAATTGTTTTTGGCGTTCTAAACTTGCACCTAAACAGCAGTAGAGTTCCGGGTTCGGCTCATCATGTTGCAAGCAGAGTCGGTAAGCTTCTTCCGCCTTCACATATTCCTCCAAATTCATGTAGGTATTGCCTAAGTTGAATAGGGAAGAGGCAAAGGTGGGTTCGATGGCCAATGAATATTCATAGGCATCGATGGCTTTTTCGTATTTCTTTTGTTTGGAATAGGCTATCCCTAAATTATACCAAGCTGTGTACGAAAAAGGATCTTGATCGATGAATTTTTCATAATAGGGTATACTCTCCTCGATTTTGCCAATTTCATCCAAGGCATTCGCTAATTCCACAAGCGCATTTTCATTTTCTGGGTTGTGCTCAAGTGATTTCTTGAACATATCCACGGCTTCGCGGGGTTTTGGCCAAGTTAAATAGCATAGTCCTAAACGGAAATAGACATCATCTTTTTCCTCCGCATATTCTAAAATGTGTAAGAAAATCTCTACTGCTTTTTCGTGTTGCTTTAATTGGCTCAAAAGCGAACCTTTGACCATCAATAAATCTAGGTCAGTGGGGAAGAGCAACATCGCATTTTCGATCAACTCATAACCCGCCTCAGCCTGTTGCATTTCACCCAAAATTTGGGCTTTCAGCGTGATTAATTCTAAGGTATAGGGGAAATGTTCTAAGCCAATGTTGCAGGCTTTTAAGCCCTCGTCAAATTTCCCTTGAATGAAATAATGCTCCGCAATTTGCTCCAACGTGTCCAAATCAAAGAATGAATTTTCATCCTCATTGAGCATTTTCTCGAAGCGATTTAACGAAGATTGGATATCCTCCTTATGGTCATCAAATTCTGGATCCAGCATTTAGGAAATTTGGGTTGTAATAGTTTCTAAATTACGAATTGTTTTTTAATAAACAGCCTTTCGGCGTACTTTTGTTCCAAACCCTTTTAGGATGCCACAGCCGCGTGCGATTATTGATTTAGGAACGAATACATTTCAGCTTTTGATTGCTGATCAAGACCCTTCAAATGGGGGAATGAAGATTTTGTATGAAGACCATCGTCCCGTGGGATTAGGAAAAGGTGCCATGGAAACGGGTTTATTGCAGTTGGACGCCATGGCAAGAGCCCTCGAAGCTTTAGAACGATTTCTTTGGCATGCGCAAGACAAAAACTGTGTTTCGATTCAAGGCATTGGAACAAGTATCCTTCGGAACGCCCGAAATGCATCTGGTTTCATTGAATTGGTGGAGAGCCAACTGGGGATACCGATTAAAGTGATTTCAGGAATTCAAGAGGCGGATTATATTTTCCAAGGTATTCGTCATTCCTTGCCTGAGCCTTGGGATGCCGTTTCTCTGGTGATGGATATAGGTGGAGGTAGCGTAGAATTTATCCTGTTTCAAGGCCAAACGATATTGTTTAAAACAAGTCTCGAATTGGGTGGGCTTAAATTGCAATCCCTTTTTCAGAAAGAAAGTGAATACCATGTGGATCTAGACAAAGAATTGGAGGCCTATATTCAATCAGGCTTACAAAGTTTGTATGAAGCTTGTGAACTACATCAACCGCAAAGACTGATTGGAGCGGCTGGAGCCTTCGAAACTTTGGCCGATATTCAATTGGCTCAAGGACATTTAATGCATATTGAAAAAGCTAATCAATTGGATTTACCTGCATTTTATGCATTAATGGACCAAATAGCGAAACTGACAGTTGCTGAAAGGCAAGCAATCCCAGGAATGAAGGCATTTCGTGCGAGCATGTTGCCTTATGCCAATCATTTGATTGCTCATGTAATGGCAAAGACCTCAATAAAGGAATTGTGGATGTCGATGTTCAGTTTGAAGGAGGGGTATTGGTACAGCACGCAAGAATAATTGAATAAATGCGGTCGATTTTTTTGAAAAAGACAATAATTTTGGCCAACTTTAAGTTTATATTAAATCATTAAAATTTTCAACAAAGCTATATGTCTTCATTACTTAATTTTATTCTGTTAGATGCGGCTCAGGTCGAGGAATTCACGGTATTAAGTTTATTGGAAAAGGGTGGATATGTCATGTATCCGATTTTGTTCTTGTTTACAGCAGCCTTATTTCTTTTCATTGAGCGTTATTTATACATTCGCAAGACATCACGTATTGATGAGAATTTCCTTCACAACATCAATGAATTACTTTTAGCTGGTAATATTCAAGGTGCTGTGACATATTGCAAGAATTCAAAATTCCCAATCGCTAATTTGTTAGAGCGTGGTTTAGGACGTTTAGGTTCTCCTATTCGTGACATTGAAGATGCGATTGAGAATAAAGCGAAGTTGGAGATTTATAACATGGAAAAGAACTTAGGTATCTTAAGTTCGATTGCACGTATTGCGCCGATGTTCGGTTTCTTGGGAACGGTAACGGGTATGATTCGTACATTCCATAATATTTCGACTTCAAATAAAATTGAAATTTCAACGATTGCATCGGGTATTTATGAGAAGATGGTGACATCTGCTTCGGGTTTGATCGTTGGTATCATTGCTTATGTGATGTATACTTTGTTGACAACGATGATTGATCGTTCGATTAACAAAATGGAAATTGTAGCGATGGATTTCATCGACTTGTTACACAAGCCTGCCAATAAAAAATAATTTATCCTATGAATTTTAGAAAGCGCGAACGAGAAGCATCGGAAGTAGAAACAGGCGCCCTAGCGGATATTCTATTTTTTCTATTGATGTTTTTCTTAATGATTTCGACGTTAGCATCTCCGGATGCCATTCGTTTATTGTTGCCAAAAGCAGATTCAACGAAAGTTACCCCACCGGTTGTGGAGTCGATTCGTGTTTCGGTGGATGCAAGCAACAACTTCTTTATCGATGGAAATGCTCAGCCATTTGCCTTGGATCAAGTAGACGCTCAATTGAAAGAAATCTTAAAAACGAAAAAAGCCAATTCTTTGATTATCTCGATTGATAAATCAAGAACAGTACAGGATTTAACAGATGTTTATGATTTAGCCGCCAAAAATAACCTTTCGATGGTGATGGCAGCAGAAAAGAAAAAGTAATATGGAAGGCTTTGTCATCATAGCCCTCAAGTCAATAGCCGTCTACGTGTTCATCGTGGCGGCTATTCGTCTTTTTGGGAAGAAAGAGTTTGCACAATTGTCGGTCGTAGATTTAGTTTTCATCTTGTTGATTTCAAATTCAGTTCAAAACGCCATGGTGGGGACGGATACATCACTTTCGGGTGGATTGTTTGCTGCCTTTGCCTTGTTTGTGACTAATTTAATCTTTAAAAAACTCGAATTAGCTTTTCCGGGTTTGAGTAAGGTTGTGGAAGGGGAGCCTATTGTTTTGGTATATCAGGGAAAGATTATTGCTAATGGCTTAGCGAAAGCATCCTTGAATGAGGAGCAATTGAATGCGGCCATTCGGGAACATGGGATATTGAAATTGGAGGAAGTGGATTTGGCGGTTTTTGAGGTGGATGGGAATATCTCCGTGATGTCAGAAAATTATCAGAAAATTTCGAAAAGAAAGCGGAAAGGACATAAGGTTCTTGGGGGAAATACGGCTTAAACTAGTATATTTGTAGAATTACTTGGCTGTTTGTAGAGTCAAGAATCATTTCATTTTCTTTTCTGATGGAAAAAATTTTTAAATTCGGTGGTACCAGTTGTGGGAGCATTGCGAGTATCGAATCAGTTTTGGCAATTATCGAAGCCAATTATCAAGTAAAATCTTCATTCGCCGTTGTTTTCTCTGCCATGAGTGGAGTTACGAATGCATTGTTAGCAGCAGGAACAACGGCCGCAAGTAAGAAGACGCTTGAGCCTACGATCATCGAACAGATTGAAGCACGTCATTTTGAAGTTATACGTCATTTTATTCCAGTAACTGCACAATCGCAGGTCATTGCTCAGATTCGTACCTTGGTGAATGAATTACGCGATGTGCTGAAAGGAATCAATTTAATCCATGAGATTTCGCCCAAAACATCGGATTTATTAGTGAGTTTTGGTGAGCGACTCTCAACTGCCTTAATTGCAGCTATTTTGGAACAGCGCGGTTTACCTGTTCGTTTTTTGGATGCACGGGATGTGGTGAAAACCAATAATCATTTTGGTAAAGCGGAGGTTCGTTTTGAAGAAACCAATGCGTTGATTCAGGCCTATTTTGCAGCTCATCCAAATGAAATTGCGCTTATCACAGGTTTTATTGGATCCAATGACGCTGGTGAAACGACAACCTTGGGTCGCGGTGGTTCCGATTATACAGCATCCATTTTTGGGGCGGCATTAGCGGTTCAGGAGATTGAAATTTGGACGGATGTCGATGGAATGATGACTGCTGACCCACGTAAAGTGGCTGCCGCATTCACGATTCCTTCGATTTCTTATGCCGAAGCGATGGAGTTAACCCATTTTGGGGCGAAGGTGATTTATCCACCTTCACTTCAGCCTGCCTTTGCGAAAAATATCCCGATTCGGGTTTTAAATACATTTAATCAAGCTTTTGAGGGAACTGTCGTATCACGTGTATCTTCTCCAAGCCCATATATCATTACAGGTATTAGCTCCATAGATGAGTTGGCACTTGTGAATGTTCAGGGATCGGGGATGATTGGTGTGGCGGGTGTTTCCGCAAAACTCTTTACCGTGTTGGCCAAAGAGAAGATTTCCGTGGTATTGATTTCGCAAGCCTCATCAGAACATTCGATCTGTTTCGCGATTGATCCGCAAGTGGCTTCGAAAGTTGATAAGATTTTAGCCAAAGAATTCGCTCAGGAGATTGCATCAGGAGATATTGAAGGCATTGATATCCAACAGGATTTATCGGTGATTGCGGTTGTAGGTGAGGGGATGCGTAAGCATACGGGTGTGAGTGGCCGTTTATTCTCCGTTTTAGGTAAAAATGGAATTAACATTGTTGCGACTGCACAAGGTAGTTCCGAGTTGAATATTTCCGTTGTTATTGAGAAGAAAGACCTTTCTAAGGCCTTGAATGTTATTCATGAGACCTTCTTCTTCTCACAAATCAAAACCTTGAACCTATATTTAGTAGGTGCTGGTTTGATTGGTAAAACCTTGTTAAACCAATTGGTTGGGCAAGAGCGCTATTTAGAAAAATACAAAGGTCTGCGGATTCAATTAGTGGGTATCGCAAATTCACGTAAACAACTGATTAACCCCGCTGGTATACCAATTGATCAAGCGATTGAGTTATTGGATTCCACAGGTGTTTCGGCTTCATTGGATCAGTTTGTGGGTGAAATCAAGCAATTGAACTTGCCGAATTCCATTTTTGCGGATTGCACGGCGAATAAGGAAATACACCAACATTATTTAGGCCTTTTCGAAGCGAACGTTTCGGTAGTAACTCCGAATAAAGTTGCAAATTCAGGACCATACGAGCAATATGCGGCTTTACATCAAACGGCTTTAAGCAAAGGGGTGAAGTTTATGTATGAGACGAATGTAGGGGCGGGTTTACCCGTGATTAATACCTTGCAAGGCTTGATTGCCTCAGGCGATCGATTCGAGAAAATTGAAGGAATTCTTTCAGGTACCTTGTCATTTCTATTTAATCAGTTTGTGCCAGGTAAATCCTTTGCTGCTGTATTGCGTGAAGCAAAAGCCAAAGGCTATACAGAACCCGATCCTCGGGAAGATTTGAGCGGTATGGATGTGGCGCGAAAGATCTTGATTTTGAGTCGGGAAATTGGATTGAAATTAGAGTTTGCGGATATAACGATTGAAAAAATCATCCCTCCGGCATGTGAGGCGGCGCCAACAGTCGATGCATTTTTCGAGGAATTAGATAAGGCGAATGCTTATTTTGAAGCTTTGGTAAACGATGCATATGCGGAGAAAAAAGTGCTTCGTTACATTGCTAAACTAGAAAATCAGAAGATTTCAATCGGTTTGCGTGCCGTAGGTGCTGATCATCCTTTCTATCAAATGGATGGTGCGGATAACGTAATTGCCTTTACGACAAAGCGTTACCATGATCGTCCTTTGGTAATTAAAGGGCCTGGTGCAGGTGCTGAGGTAACAGCTTCGGGTGTTTTTGCGGATATCGTGTCAATTGGAAGCTATTTGTCTTAATATGGAAAGTATTCGCGTATATGCCCCTGCAACTGTTGCTAATGTAGCTTGTGGATTTGATATTTTTGGATTTGCGGTGAATCGTCCGGGTGATGAAGTTGTCTTGACGAAAAAATCAACTCCAGGTATTGTAATCAAAGAAATTACCGGTGATGAAGGTCGCTTGCCTAAGGAAGTTGCCAAAAATACAGCTGGGATTGCCATCTTGAAATATTTGGAATTTATCGGTCAACCCGATCAAGGTTTTGAGCTTTCCTTACATAAAGATATGCCCTTGGGATCAGGTTTGGGTTCTTCTGCGGCTTCTGCGGTAGCGGGTGTTTTTGCTGCCAATGAATTGATGGGGAAACCCTTAAGTCAAAAAGAATTATTGCCTTTCGCTATGGAGGGAGAGCGTGTGGCCTGTGGTTCAGCGCACGCGGACAACGTGGGTCCTAGTTTATTAGGGGGCTTTGTTGTAATTCGTAGCTATGATCCCTTGGATATCATTCAATTGCCTACGCCTTCGGATTTGTATGCAAGTATCGTTCATCCGCAGATTGAAGTGAATACCAAAGATGCGCGTCGGATTCTAGAGCGTGAGATTACATTAGGTAAGACAATCACGCAGATGGGGAATGTGGCGGGTTTAGTGGCGGGTTTATTAACATCGGATTATGATTTGATTGGCCGTTCATTGGTTGATGTGATCGTAGAGCCTGCTCGGTCTATTTTAATCCCTCAATTTCAAGAAGTGAAAGCGGCTGCACTACAAGCTGGCGCTTTAGGTTGTTCTATTTCAGGTTCCGGACCTTCTTTATTTGCGTTATCAAAAGGGGAAGAAACTGCGAAATTAGTTGCTAAAGCAATGTCTGAAGCCTTTAATGCTGTGGGTATCGGGTCTGAGGCTTATGTTTCACAAATTAACCAACAAGGCCCGATGATTCGTTAGGCTTTGGGGTGTGCTTGTTTGTAGATTTCCTTCAGCTTTTCCATCGAATTATGTGTGTAAACCTGCGTTGCAGCTAGATTTGCGTGCCCCAATAATTCTTTGATTGCATTTAAATCTGCTCCTCGATTCAACAGATGGGTTGCATAGCTATGTCGCAACACGTGGGGCGAAAGCTTTTCTAGGGTACTTACTTCACCTAAATATTTCTTGACTAAGCGTTGCACAAACATCGGATAGCAGGGCTCTCCTTTGTCGGTGAGTAGTAAATATTGGCTCTGAAAGGGATTCAGCGCTTGATAATGTTTCACGAGATCTACAAGTATCATTGGCATGGGAATAATGCGTTCTTTATTGCGTTTCCCGATAACCCGTAATGTTTTCGCGGATAGGTTGACTTGTTGGTGCGTCAATTGAATCAATTCCGCCAAGCGCATTCCAGTCCCGTAGAGTAACATTAAAACGAGTTGGTCGCGTACCTCTTCAAATGTATTTTTAGGAATTTCTTGTTGGGCAAAGACCTGTTCCATCTCCGATTCTCGCAGGTATGTGGGCAATGTCTTGCTCGTTTTAACCATGCGAATCGTTTGCATGGGGTTGTCGGTCACATCTCCGCGCCGCTGTAAATACTTGTAAAAAGTTCGAAGTGTAGCCAGTTTCCGATTAATGGAACGGTTTTGTATGCCTTGATTAGATAATGCTACGAGCCAAGCACGAATCGTTTGACTTTTGATTTGATTGACAAGCAGGTTTTCGGGAGCAAGGAAATCGAGAAATTGAAGGAGGTCAATTTCGTAGGAGCGAAGTGTTAAAGGACTTAATCGCCGTTCTACTTGTAGGTGCTTTAAAAAAAAATTGACTACTTCGCGATTCATAGATCGAAAGTAGTCAATTCTAAGAAAAATCGAAACAAACTAGTTGTTGATATTTCCGTATGTCTTTTGCTTGTAAGCAGCACGAATCATTTCCGTACGACGAGCGATTGATGGTTTTTCAAAAGCAGATCTTCTACGTAATTCTTTTACTACACCTGTTTTTTCAAACTTCTTTTTAAAGCGCTTAAGGGCTTTATCAATTGACTCGTTCTCTTTGATCGAAATAATTAACATGTATTTTTTCCTTTTTGAATTAAAATGTTCGCAAAGATAAATTTATTTTTTTGATTGTGCAAGTAGTCTTTTGGAATTTTATGAGTGAAAATGTCCTATTTTTGTAGTTCATTTTAAAACTATTGTATGTCGGAGTTTTCACGGACAACTGTCACGGCCGCTTTAATCTATGCGAATGGTCCAATTCACATCGGACACTTAGCAGGATGTTATTTGCCAGCTGATATTTATGTGCGCTATTTACGTTTAAAGAAGCAGGATGTCATTTTTGTTTCCGGTACGGATGAGCATGGGGTGCCTATTACGATTAAGGCACAAAAGGAGGGGAAAACGCCACAAGAAGTGGTTGATTACTATTATGCGAACATCAAATCTTCTTTCGAAGACTTTGGTATTTCCTTTGATATTTATGGTAGAACATCAGATCCTGTGCATCACAAGATGTCGCAAGATTTTTTCTTGCATTTGTACAAGGAAGGAAAATTTATTGAAGAGGTAACTGAACAGTATTTTGATGAGGCTGCGGATCAGTTTTTAGCTGATCGATACATTACAGGCGAATGTCCAAAATGTCATCAGCCGGGTGCTTATGGGGATCAATGTGAGAAATGTGGGTCTTCGTTGTCACCTACAGAGTTAATCAATCCTAAGTCGTCTCTAAGTGGTGCTTCGCCGATTTTAAAAGAAACCAAAAACTGGTTCTTGCCTTTGGATCAATGGCAAGGAGCATTAGAGGATTATGTGAATTCGCATCCTGAATGGAAGCCAAACGTTAGTGGTCAAGTTAAATCTTGGTTGCAAGATGGACTTCGTCCGCGTGCCATGACCCGTGATTTAAGTTGGGGAGTGCCTATTCCATTGCCAGATACGGAAGGGAAAGTGCTTTATGTATGGTTTGATGCACCGATCGGATATATTTCCATGACAAGCCAATTAACGACGGATTGGGAGAAGTACTGGAAGGCGAAGGATAGTCGGATTGTACATTTTATCGGGAAAGATAATATTGTTTTCCATTGTTTGATATTCCCTGCCATGTGTATGGCACATGGGGAATTTCAGTTAGCAGACCAGGTGCCGGCGAACGAATTCATGAACTTAGAAGGGGATAAGATTTCAACTTCGCGTAATTGGGCGGTCTGGTTACATGAATATTTACAGGATTTTCCAGGTAAGCAAGATGTATTGCGTTATGCATTAACGGCTTCAAGTCCAGAAACTAAAGATGCCGACTTTACTTGGGCCGATTTTCAGACCAAAAACAACTCGGAACTCGTAGCTATTTTGGGCAATTTTGTGAATCGTGCGTTTGTATTGATTGATAAGAATTTTGAAGGTATTGTGCCTGCAAAGGCTGCTGGAACGGGTTTGGAAGATGATGTCAAGCATGCTTTAGCTGATATTCCAGCGAAGTTGGAGGCTGCTTTAGCGAATTACAAATTCCGGGATGCTTTGGTGTTAGCGATGGAAATCGCGCGGATTGGTAATAAGTATTTAGCCGATGCGGAACCATGGAAAATTATCAAAGAAGATAAAGAGAAGGCAGGAACTGTTTTGAATTTTGCAGTTCAATTGGTGGCTCATGCCTCTGTTGCTTTGGAGCCCTTTATTCCATTTACGGCTGCTAAGTTAAGGACAGCATTGGGAATTCAAGAAGCTGATTGGTCAACAATCGGTGATTTTGAATTAATCCCAACGGGTCAAAAACTGGCTAATCCAGGATTATTATTTGAGAAATTAGAAGACGATGTGATTCAAGCACAGGTTGATAAATTAAAGCAAACGAAAGAAGCGATGGAATTAGCGAGTAAGCAAGTGAATCCAATCAAGGAGACCATTGATTTTGAATCATTTACCAAGATGGATTTGCGCGTGGGGCACATCACTGCGGCGGAGAAAGTCGAAAAGAGTAAAAAGTTGTTGAAATTGGCTGTTAATGATGGTCAAAAAGTGCGTACCATTCTAAGTGGTATTGCTGAGCATTTTGAGCCAGCGGATGTGATAGGCCGACAAGTTTGTTTCTTGGCGAATTTAGCACCACGTAAAATTATGGGGCAGGAGAGTGAGGGGATGATCTTAATGGCGGAGGATGCTGATGGTAGTTTAGCTTTCATGCAACCTAGTAAGGCGATCTGGAATGGTGCTTCGATTAGCTAATAGCTTATCCAATTGTTGAAATAAAAATAAGGCCAGAAGAAACTTCTGGCCTTATTTGTTTAACCTCTAAACCTATTTAACTATGAAAATTTATACAAATATAGATGTTTTGTTTAAATAATATGAGTTTAATGCAAAAAAAATAAAAAAGGCGCCGTCAGAAACAGCGCCTTTTTTGATTACCTCTAAACCTATTTAACTATGAAAACTACTTACAATCTAATTTTGAAATACAACGATCAAATCTTGATTTTGTTCTGTTTCGTTGTTGAAATCTGCTTCAATTTTCGGTTCGATGGCCAAAACAGACCATATAGCGTTAATTGCTTTCGCAGATTTGTTAATTTCTTTTACCCAATTACTCGTTTTTTCATCCGAAACACCTGCCTGATTCACAATGGATTGAACTGTCTCGTTGAAAAGAGCTTGTTCTGCCTTGCTAGCTTTTAAATAAGCCGACTGGTTGTTTTGGTAATTTTCTAAAATCGAAATTGTTAAACTTGCTGATGTAGATGCGTATGCTCCTACAAAATCTTTCTTTATCAATGACTGAATAACTTCAGATAGGGTTTCTTTTTTGTGTGACAATACTGTTGTCGACGCATCTACATTTGATGCCGTTCCGCTCGCTTTTACCGCTGTTGCTGTTAGGCTTAGTCCTACTAAAACGCTAACCATTAAAAATTGCTTTTTCATAAATTCGTTATATTTATTAACTAAATCAACGATACAAAATTATTGCATTTTTTTAATATAGCAAAACTTGCTTTTGGACAATTTTGGAATGTAAAATTTATTATTTTTCGATTTTGAGTTAAAAATCAGAATAAATTTTATGTTTTTTCATTTTATTCCAAATTAAATTTGGATAACAATTGTAAACCTTTGGGATAATTCTAATTTAAAAATTTAGGAAAAATTATAAAATTCTTTAAAAAGTACAATCATTGGTTGTATTTGTTCATTGTTTGTTGGATGCCTTGTAGGCAGAATGAATCAATGATTTCATTCGATCGATTCAAGATGAATGGAATAAGTCCAATTTCTTCTTCGGAAAAGTTACTTAATACAAAATCTGCTTGTCGGCCTTTCGAAAAATCCGATCCAATTCCCATGCGTAAGCGGGCATATTCTTGTGTATTCAATGTTGCCTCGATGCTTTTTAGTCCATTATGGCCACCGCTAGACCCTTTGGGCTTTAAACGTAGTGTTTCGAATGGCAATGCGATATCGTCTGTCAATATTAATAGACGTTCTTTTTCTATTTTTAATTGTTGGCACCAATAATTAACCGCCTTGCCACTCAAATTCATATAAGTGCTCGGTTTTAATAAATGTATTTGGTGTCCTTTAAGCTTATAAGATGCGATGGCGCCTAAGCGGTCTTGGCTAAAGCTGATTGATTTATCTTTGGCTAGGTAGTCCAAAGCCATGAAGCCGATGTTGTGTCGAGTGAAAAGATATTCGGGGCCGATGTTGCCTAGTCCAACAATTAAGAAGTTCATGCGTTATAATATTTAATACAAATTACGCGCAAATTTTTTAGAACACCTCGAAGGCATTACCTTCGATAAAAATTTTACCATGAATAAGATTGCATGCATCACGGGCGCGAGCTCAGGAATCGGATTAGCGACGGCAAAAGCATTAGCTGCTGCTGGATATCATTTAATTCTTTGTGGACGCCGCTTAGAGCGTTTGGAAGCATTGAAAAATGAATTGCCTACGGATTCCTATTTACTAACTTTTGATGTACGTGATCGCAATGGGGTAGAGGCAGCATTTCAATCACTTCCCGAAGCTTGGCAAAACATTGATGTTTTGATTAATAATGCGGGAAATGCGCATGGAATGAGTGCGATTCAGGATGGGGATCCTGACGACTGGGATGCGATGATGCATAGTAATGTGGATGGTTTA
Organism: uncultured Cytophagaceae bacterium; assembly: GCA_938008575.1. Taxonomy (GTDB): domain Bacteria; phylum Bacteroidota; class Bacteroidia; order Cytophagales; family Spirosomataceae; genus Aquirufa; species Aquirufa echingensis. The sequence goes on from CALLKB010000214.1 coordinate 21,601, forward strand.
TTGAATGTTTCCCGTTTGGTTATCCCAGGGATGATTCAACGTGCTGCGGGTCATATCGTTAATTTATCTTCGATAGCTGGCAAGCAAACCTATCCGAATGGGAATGTGTATTGCGCTTCCAAAGCCGCAGTAGAGGCGCTTTCACAGGGCATGCGTCAAGATTTAAATGTTCACGGGATCAAAGTTTCGAATGTGGCACCTGGCGCGGTGAATACGGATTTTTCGGCTGTTCGATTTAAGGGCGACCAACAAAAAGCGGATGCAGTTTATTCAGGGTATGAACCTTTAGTTGCAGAGGATGTTGCGGATTTGATTCGGTATATTGTCACAGCTCCAGCACATGTGAACATAGCGGACGTAACCATTCTTCCGAAAGCACAGGCTTCGGCTACACAAATTTTGCGCAAAAATTAAATGCTTCTTTGGCGTACGGTTTCAAAAATAACTACTCCCGCCGCAACAGATACATTGAGTGAGCCTACTTGTCCGCTTTGAGGAATAACAGCTAAATCATCGGATTTGCGAATTAATTCGTCGGAGATTCCATCTTCTTCTGATCCCATAATGATGGCAACAGGTCCGCTGTAATCAACTGCATAAACTGAACTACGACCTTTCTCCGTACAAGCAACGACTTTTAATCCAGAGTTTTGTAGAAAATCGACGGTTTGCAATAAGCTATCTTCCCGACAAACCGGTATGAAGTTCAAGGCGCCTGAAGAAGTTTTCATGGCATCGCCATTGATTTGTGCGGCTCCACGTGCTGGGATAACGATGGCATGGATTCCTGCACATTCAGCTGTACGGGCAATCGCACCAAAATTACGCACATCTGTGATGCGGTCTAGAATCAAAATGAAAGGAATTTCGCCTTTTTCGAACGTATCTGCAATGACATTTTCTAATTTGGCATAATGAATGGCTGAAACGAAAGCGATGGCTCCTTGGTGATTTTTACGCGTGATGCGATTCAATTTTTCCAAAGGAACTTTCTGTACTTGGATGCCCTTTTCACGTGCTAGGTCTAGGATTTCACTGTTTCCTAATTCGCGTTGAACCAATAAACGGTCGATTTCTTTTCCCGAACGAAGTGTTTCCAATACGGATTGTACCCCAAAAACAAACTCTTTGTTTTCTGTTTTAGGACTAGTAAAATGTCTAAATGGGCGCTTAAATGGCTGTCTTGATTCGTTTTCTTCTGACACGTTGATTGCTGTAAATTTGACACGAAGGTCGGCATTTTTTTTTAAATCATTTGTCTGAATGTCAAATTAAGCCGAGGAACCTTGATTTTTTTTGATTTTGGTAATTGGTGGATCCAATGAGTTTGGGTTGTTCCTTTCATAACGAGTAAACTTCCCGGTTCTAAAAGAAGGCTGATCTTCTCCTGTGTTTGCTTATGTTTGAATTCGAATTTACGTGTGGCTCCTAAACTAATGGAAGCGATATGGCTATTGACTTGGATGGATTTCTCATCATCAGCATGCCAAGAAGCTCCATCATCTCCATCGTGGTAGTAATTCAGTAAACATCCATTAAAGCTCGTTTTTAGTTTTTGTTCAATAGCTGTTTTGATGCTTAATAGGGTAGGCGTCCAGGAAAGTCCCACCTTCATTCGGCCCGAATAGGTATAGGATTTATTGTGATCTGCATACCAGGCCACTTTGCGTCGCGTTTGAATGACTTTGCCAAAAATGACCAGTTCATCGTGTTTCCAAGGGATTTCAGTAGTCAGTTGCGTTAAATAGGCCTGACTTTCAGAAGGATTGAAGAAGTTTGGATAATAATATACCTCACCATCAAATGGCAACAGGTTTTCAGAACTTGAAACGGGAAACAAGGAAAGCATATTTCAAATTACAGATTCTGCCTTAAAAATTTTACCTTTGTGTCAAATTTAATCTGCATGTACAAAACTACTGAAATTGCCTCATCTGAAATTCCTTCGGATAATCCGGTTCACCAACGATTATTGTTTCCTTACCAACATGTTAGCTCGTTAGTTGGCGGCAATGTGTTAGAAATAGGATGTGGTACAGGTCGTGGCGTGGCTGTTTTGGCGGATAAAGTAAGTGCCTATACAGGTGTAGATAAAAACACGGAATTGATGCAAAGCTTGTCGGCGCAATATCCAGATTTCAAGTTTATTGATATGTTTTTGCCCCCTTTGCAGGATTTGCCTGATAATCACTTCGATTTTGTGATTACGTTTCAGGTGATTGAGCATATAGAGAACGATGCGTTTTTCTTGCAAGAAGCAGCTCGGGTATTAAAACCGGGTGGGAAATTATATTTGACAACGGTGAACCGTGATTTTTCATTATCGCGTAATCCATGGCATGTGCGCGAGTATTTAGCGAATGAATTGGGGGATTTGATGAAGAAATACTTCTCAGAGGTGATTATGCAAGGTGTCCATGGCAATCAAAAAGTGATGGATTATTACGAAGCGAATAAGAAATCGGTGAAGAAAATCACGCGTTTTGATATTTTCAATTTACAATATCGCTTGCCACGTACGTGGTTGCAGGTTCCTTATGATATCGCGAATCGCTTGAGTCGCTTATCGATTTCGAAATCGAGCAATGATTTGGTTAATTCCATTCAGGTAGATGATTATTTCTTGAGTGATAAGCCAGCTGAATCCTTGGACTTCTTTTATACAGGAATTAAGTAATGGATTTCATCGACGAAGCCATCGAGGAGTATTCAAGACAATTTTCAGATAAACCCTCTGATTTATTGCAATCCTTGGATCGGGAGACGCATGCGCGCATTTTGCAGCCTCGAATGCTATCTGGTCATTTACAGGGACGGTATTTGTCTATGTTGGCCAAACTGATATCTCCGCAATTAATCGTTGAAATAGGTACTTATACGGGTTACTCAGCCCTTTGTTTAGCGGAGGGTTTGCAGCCCCATGGCCGATTGATTACGATTGATATTAATGAGGAGTTAGAAAGTTTCACTCGTTCCTTTTTTGAATGTTCAGATTATGCGAAGCAAATCGATTATCGGATTGCAGATGCGCAGCAAGAATTAGCCAATATTGATGGGCCTATCGACCTAGTTTTTATCGATGCGGATAAACGTAATTATGCCAAATATTTCGATTTAATCATTTCTAAAATGCGACCTGGTGGATTGATTTTAGTTGACAATGTGCTTTGGAGTGGCAAAATAGTTGATCCCAAGGCAACTGATAAATCCACGAATGCTTTGCGTGATTTTAATCAAAAGTGTTTAGATGATACACGGGTAGAAAAAATGCTATTGCCTCTCCGTGATGGGCTTTACATGCTCCGGGTAATCTAAGGTTTCAATTTGATTTTTTGGCCTACTCGAATACTTGGGTTTTTACCCAAATTATTCCATTTGATTAGGTCTTCAATGCTGACTTGGTAAATTTTTGAAATCTTAAACAAGGTATCGCCAGCTTCTACTTCATGAATATAGAAAACGGTACCCGTAGGTTGTTTCGCTACTTCAGGTGCGATAATCGGCGATTCTTTTATAGGATTAACCTGCGTTTGCTCCATGATTTTGGTTTCTTCCTTTGCATCTGATTTGATCACGATTTCGCGTGATTCCGCTGGAGCGATGTAAAAGGATTTTTCAGAATCAACGGATGAGATCTTGCGAACTTCTTCTACTTCTACTTTGAAATCTTGTGCAGGTGCTTCTTGAGCTTTTTTGACGGGTTCTTCTTTGGCACTTTTTTCATCTAGTTTTTGCGCGATGATTTCAAGCATGGGTACCCGACGGTTGACCTTGATTTTTTGTCCGATCGTAATCATGCTAGACAAATTCATATCATTTAAACGAAGCAAGTCGGCTAATTTCATTTCATAGCGCGCGGCGATATTGCTTAAATTGTCACCTGAAACAACGGTATGCGTCCTAATTTCAAATTGATCGCTGAGAATCTGTTTGTTTTGTGTTTTTACCTTTTTGGTAGGAACATACAATTTCGTTGAATCGACAGAAGCGGTAAAAATAGGCTCTTCTTGCTTGACTTCTTCGGAATTGAAAACCTTTAGATTCGATGGGTGATAGAGCGTATAACTCTTATCCGTGGGAATCCAATCTTTTAATATCCAGGCATTGTAGCGCTTTAAATCATCGTAACTGATTTTCAATTCATCTGATAATTCGTAGAGGTTTTTGCCTTTGGTGTCTACATGTGTAATCAAATTTGTGCTGTCATTTAGGACAGGTAGGCTAGCCATTTGTTCAGCCCAAAACTCTTTGTAAGCTAAAAAACGCAAGACGTACCAATCGGTCGATGAATCAACCTCTATCTCTGTTTTTCCTGCCCAATTGCTTGCATAAGGTAGTTTTTTGATTGTTCCAAGGCCAACACGATAAGAGAGTAATGTGCTAACCCAGTTGTTTAAAACTCCATTATTGCGTGTAAAGTAATTGACGGCTCCTTTGGTTGCCTCGATGATATGTCGGCGCTCATCAATGTCTTGATCCACCTTTAATCCCACATCCTTTGCTGTTTCTAATTTAAATTGCCAATATCCTACTGCATTCGATGTGGAGATGGCATTTGGGTTCAAAGAACTTTCTTGAACGCATAAAAATTTGAATTCTGGCGGGATATTTCCTTGCGTTAAAATGGGTTCAATGACAGGGAAATAGAGGCGCATCTTGTCGACAAGCGAAGCGACGTATTTTTTATTGGCCCCCAACATGGCAAATTCCTTTTCAAAAATGGGTTTTGCAGAAGGGTGAATGGATACACGGACATTCCCGATGGAAATGGTGTCCGGAATCGCATGGTTAGCCCAAAGATTTCCAACAGATAAAAGAAGCAGTATGAGTAGGAAGGATTTTTTCAAGCGGGCTTTTTTATTGATGCAATTGTAAAATTACCAAAATATTTGATTTAACGGAAGCCCTTGCTTTTTATTGCGCATCGTGGAATTAGCTTTACCTTTGTGTAAATTTTGAATTCTATGATATTAATTGACGATACAGTTATCAGTGAAGATGTGGCAGATGAGTATTTTGTCTGTGATTTGACTAAATGCAAAGGAGCTTGTTGTGTGGAAGGGGATTTGGGAGCACCTTTGGAGCAAGATGAATTAGCCATTTTGGATCGAATTCAAGATGAAATCAAACCATTTTTGTCGGAAGATGGCTTATCGGAGTTAGCGAAGCAAGGTAATTATATTTTAGAGCCCGATGGGGATTATTCTACGCCAATTATCGCGGGGCGTGAATGTGTATATGCGATTTACGATGATAAAGGCTATTTGAAATGTGGGATTGAGCAGGCGTATTTTGCCTGTAAAACCGATTTTCGTAAGCCAATTTCTTGCCATTTATATCCGATCCGAATTCAAAAATTAGCTGAATACCAGGCGATTAATTATGAGCGTTGGACTATTTGTTCTGATGCATGTTCGCATGGAAAGGAATTAGGCGTGCCTGTCTATAAGTTTTTGAAGGATCCATTGATTCGTAAATTCGGGACAAAATGGTATGCGGAATTGGAGCGTGAGATTGAAGAACGCCAATTAGACTAATGTCTACTTCAACTAATTCTTTTGATTTAATTTATCAGGTGGTTCGCGAGATTCCTGTGGGCCGAGTAACAACCTATGGAGCGATAGCTGCTTATTTAGGAATGAAAGGCGGAGCTCGCATGGTAGGTTGGGCGATGAATGCATCGCATACGCTCGCGGACATCCCTGCACATCGAGTGGTTAATCGGAATGGAGTATTAACAGGAAAGAATTTCTTTGGGGGCGATCGGATGCAGGAATTGCTGGCTTCCGAAGGAATTCGCGTTCAAGATGATCAAATCCTTGAATTTAAATCCCATTTCTGGGACCCTGCCATCGAATTACTATAAGTTTCTTAGGAATTTTTTACCACCCAAAGCACTCATTTGACGTTTAATGAAAGATGTGCGTTTGCTGACATAACCCGAAGGGTTTTTAATTGAAAAGCGAATGGGGTTTGGAAGACATGCGGCAATGCGGGCAGCTTCGGTGGTACTGACTTCTGCGGAGGTGTGGCCGTAATATCGCCGACAAGCCTCTTCCACGCCAAAGGTCATTTTTCCTGTTTCAGCGACATTTAAGTAGACCTCTATGATGCGTTCTTTTCCCCAGATAAACTCAATTAATACGGTAAAATAGGCTTCTAAAGCTTTTCTAAAATAAGAGCGACCCTGCCAAAGAAATACGTTTTTAGCAACTTGTTGGGATATCGTACTCGCCCCTTTAATTCGTTTCCCTTTTTGGTTTTTGATTAAAGCGGTACCCATTGCTTCAAAATCAAAACCGTGGTGTTCTGGGAATAATTGATCTTCGGAAGCGATGACGGCTAATGGACAATTCCGGTCGATTTCCTCGTATGAAGTCCACTGGCTATGAATTTTGCTCGGTTCGCCATCCATAAGTGCATCGATTTTGCGCGATGCCATCGTAGGAGTGAAATATACGGGAACAAATTTGAAAAGGACAACGGCCACGATGGTACTGATCCAAATGTATAAGATTAGTCGGCCTATTTTTTTAAAGAAGGAAGATGTACCTTTTTTAGGGGCTCTATTTAAACGGTCGAACTTGTTGCCACGAGGGGTGGAGCGGGAAGTGTTGTTTAAGTCGACGCGTTTGGCCATTTGATAAATTCTGTCTTGTTATGAAGGCAAAAATACAAAAAATGAGCTAAGATAGAAGTGATTGGATGTATAGACCTTATGATCGTTTTAATTCCCCAGACTGAAGTCTGGGGTTATAAACCGTGCCATAGGCTGAAGTCTGGGGTTAATACGTGTTATATAGCCTCAGACTTTAGTCTGAGGAGTTGACGAATGAAATTCGCCTCAAGCTTTGGCAATCCTGAAAGGTTTGCCAAAGCGTTTATTCGCCAACAATAAATATTTCCGCCGCCAATCCATCTGCAATCAATTTCCCCTGGCCCACAAGCTTTAGTCGATTATTTTCCATCATAGCATAGCCAGATGAAACCCAGCTAACAATCTCTTTTTCAGGAAAAGGAATTTCAATGGCAGCAAAGCGCTCCCGCAAATAATTCAAATCGATTCCCCAATGCGTGCGCAGCTGAGTCATGATATATTCATTGATTTGATTCTCCGGGCTTAATTCTTCCACTTCCGCAGGAATGATGCCTGAGGCTATCTGCTTGACATAAGTCGTATTATTCGCCACATTCCATTGTCGGGTCGTTTGATTAAAACTATGTGCCGCCGGTCCAATTCCCAAATACGATTCCTGCTTCCAGTAACTCGAATTATGCTGGGATTCAAATCCTGCTTTAGCAAAATTAGACGTTTCATACGCCGTGAACCCCTGTTTTTCTAAAAATTGATGTGTGAATTCAAAGGCTGCAGCCATGTGTTGCTCAGGCGTTTCCTGTAAAATACCTTTCTTCAACTGATGTCCAAAGACCGTTTTCGGTTCAATGGTTAAGCTATAGGCTGAAATATGCTGGACTCCTGTGGCGACTGCGGCCGCAAGATCTTGTTCCAACATGACCATATCGTTCGATGGAATTCCGTAAATTATATCGATGCTGATGTTGTCTAAACCGATGGCTTGCGCATCCTGAATAGATTTTCGAGCTTGTAAGACATCATGATTCCGATTCATAAATGTCAAATTAGCCGCGTGAAATGATTGAATTCCGATGCTCAGTCGGTTCACACCTAATTCCTTTAAGACCGAAAGGTATTTGGGTGTTAAATCCTCCGGATTGGCTTCTAATGTGATTTCTGCCCCCGCTAATATCTCAAAATGCTTGTGTATGGCCTTGAATATGGCTGATAATTCATCGGGACTTAAGGTCGATGGAGTTCCACCTCCGAAATAAATGGTCGATAATTTACGTGTCCTTAAGTAATCTTTTTGCAGTTCGATTTCTTTGATCAATGCTTCAACCAATGCCGCTTTCCCCGACAAACGCGTAGAAAAATGAAAATCACAATAGTGACAAGCTTGATGACAAAAGGGAATATGCAGGTAAAGATGCACCGGAATTAGGGTTCAAAAATCAAGTAACTTAATTGCTCCGACTGGAACATTTCCTGCGCTAAGCTTTGTAATTGCTCGGAAGAAACCAGATCAATTTGCTCAAAAATCTCCTCGATTGTTTCAATTTTCTCACGATCAAGGAGGCTTTTGGCCATCATCAACATGAAATTCAAATTGCTTTCCTCCGCCATGGCCATTTGGCCCTTTAATTGGGATTTAATCTTCAATAATTGCGCCGGACTTAAGCTGCGGTCTTTTAATTTATCGAATTCCTTATGGATCAATTTGATCGATTTATTCACTTGGTTCGATTCCGTACCAAAATAGATCGCCCAAAAACCCGAGTCTACATATGATGTGAAATTAGCCTCAATGGAATAAACCAAGCCCCTTTTTTCGCGAATGGAAACATTCAACAAGGAATTCATGGATGGTCCTCCTAATAAATTGATCAACATGAAAAATGCCAATCGATCGGGATGCTTGATCGCATAGGATTGTCGGCCTAAAGCCACATGCGATTGATTCAATCCCCGTTTTGTCACGCGCTCCAAGGGCAACATGCTTGGAGGCGTAATGCGTTTAACCTGATTCCGTTTAACTGGAATTTGACCCACATGCTTTTCTGCCCATTTAAATACTTTGTCGTGGGTGTGTTTACCGATCGACGAAATAACAATCCGACTCGTATCCAAATTGCGTGCAATAAATGCATCTAAGTCTTTCTTTTTGAACGAATTAACGGTTTCGTTCGTACCTAAAATATTAACTCCCAAGGAATGATTTGGGAACAATAATTCATCAAAATCATCTTGAATAGCATCCTCCGGGGCCTCGTAATACATGGACATTTCCTCCAAAATCACACTACGCTCTTTTTCCAATTCTTTGACAGGAAAGATAGAATGAAAGGTGATATCTGTGATTAATTCCAAGGCCCGCTCAAAATAGGGACTCAAAACGGAGGCATGAAAACAAATTTTTTCCTTTGTCGTATAGGCATTCAATTCACCTCCGATAACTTCGAGGCGATTGATAATCTGAATGTTATTCTTCTTTTGTGTG
>CALLKB010000215.1 GCA_938008575.1 uncultured Cytophagaceae bacterium
TTGATGTATTTTTGGAGGGTCGATAACTTCTTGTGTCCTATTTTAAATCGGCATAAAGATCCTATGAATTTTAATAAAAAATATCTTTTTAGATCAACAACTTGTGTACTGGTGAATTAAAGAATTAGAGATTGGAAATAGGTAAATTGTTGTTAGTTAGTCTTCTTAAATCGCCATATCGCTAGAGCGTTTATTCCTATCCCATAAACGAACATTTTGAGGATAAATGGATAAATTTCCGCGAATCCACTTCCTTTTAGAAGTATTAGTCGATTCACTTCAACAAAATATTTCAGGGGATTCAATTGGTTTACCCATTGAGCCCAATCCGGCATTGTTTCTACGGGCGTGAATAATCCACACATCAGAATAAACAGGATGATAAAAAAGAAGGAGGTAAATAAAGCCTGTTGTTGAGTTTCGACTGCGGTTGAAATGAACAAACCAATTCCAAGCGGGACAAAAAGAAATACCGCTAAAAATAGTTCAAGCAAACCTAAGCTTCCCACCATTGGGATATGAAAGATCAGTCGGCCTAGGGCAATACCCGCCCAAAAAATAAAATGTCCGATAAACCAAAAGGGGATTAATTTCCCAAGGATAAATTCGTGTTTCTTTAAGGGAGTTACATTCAGTTGTTCAATGGTTCCAATTTCTCTTTCTCGCACCACATTCAAGGCACAAATTAAGATAATGATTAGGGTCATTACTTCAGCAACGATACCCGGAAGCATAATGGTTTTATAATTTAAGGTAGGGTTGTACCAGAAATTCGTTACGGGTATAATTTTAGGGCTTGCGGAGGTATTTGCATTACCTCGCACGTCGCTCATGAAATCTTGAGTTATTGCACTAGCGTAATTTTGAACAATTCCCGCTTTTGAATTATTTAATGCGTTAATTTGAAATTGAACTGCGGGAGGAGAGTTTTGTATTTTGATGTTTTTTTCAAAGTCTTTTGGAATGACTAAAACAAGATCAATGGCATCTCGCATGAGGAGGTCATCCGCCTTTTTTTGATTATTAATTAAGTCTGTTTTTTGAAAGAAATTAGCTCCCGTAAATTTATGAATGAGTTGGGAAGAGCTTGTACTCTGGTCTAAATCCCAAATTCCCAATCGTAAATTTTTGATTTCATAATTTGCTGCAAACGTGAGTAAGATCACCTGGACTACGGGCAACACGGTCATGAATGGCAGTAGTTGCCTATTTCTAAAGATTTGTAAAAATTCCTTTCGGACAAGAACGAGAATATTGCGCATATTATTTGTTTCGTTTCAGGCTTTGAATACTCACTAAAATAAAGACCGCGGTCATTGCGATTAAGATGGAAAATGGCTTCCAAATAAGTGTTATTCCTGCTCCTTTGATCATAATGCTTTTAATCAAAATGATAAAGTGAGTGGCTGGGATGATGTTAGAAATGAGTTGTAAGGGCAATGGTAAACTTTCAATGGGAAAAATGAAGCCCGAAAGAAGCATGGTGGGCATCATGAGCGACACTAAGCTTGCAAACATCGCTGCTTGTTGTGTTTCTACGCGCGTAGATATAAGAATTCCAAGTGATAACGAGGCTACGGTATAGACAAAACAGGCTAAAATTAATAAAGCTACAGATCCTACCATGGGTAATCCGAATACAAAGATTCCCAATAGGATGATTAGAAAACTGTTTAGGAGGGAAAGTATCAAATAAGGTATTACTTTTCCAATGATGATCATGTAGGGACTAATTGGAGAAATGGATAATAACTCTAAGGTTCCGGTTTCTTTTTCTCGTGCTAGGGTTACGGAGGTTAATAAGGCTGAAATAATCAAAAGAATCAAGGCGATTACCCCAGGAATAAATAAGTAAACAGAGAGTAAACGTTGATTGAATATCATCCGCGTGCTTACCTGAATACCCGCGCTGTTTTCGCGCCCATTTTCAGTATTAAAATCCCCTATGATTCCCGATACATAACTGGTGGTATTGATCGCTGTATTAATATCGCTTGCATCTGCAATTAATTGTACTTGAGCTTTTTTTGCATGATATAAATCTTGCTGAAAGTTCGTAGGGAAGAAGATAACAAGTTTGACTTTACCTGATTTAAATGCCTTGGGGATGTCTTGAGGTTTTTCTAAAGTTTGTTCTACTACGAAATAACCGGAACCAATGATTCGATGAATCAACTTTTCCGATGTTTGACCTTTCGATTGATTTAAGATTCCGATAGGGATATTTTTAAAGTCGTTATTTAGCGCATAGCCGAAAATGACTACCAGCGCGATGGGTAATGCGAAAAGAATCATCATTGTCCGCGTATCGCGGAAAATATGATAGAACTCTTTTTGAACGAAGGCATAGAATTTTTTCATCAAATTATATTTTGTTTGCCGTTCCGCGGGCGAGAAGTTGAAACACGGCATCCATACTATCCACTTGAAAAGAGGTCTTCAATTCACTTGGCGTTCCTAATGCTTTTATGAGTCCATCTACCATGATGGACACTCGGTCGCAATATTCCGCTTCATCCATGTAGTGCGTCGTAATAAAAATGGTCACCCCATCGTTAGCCGCTTCATAAATTAAGTCCCAAAACTGGCGGCGCGTGATAGGGTCGACTCCTCCGGTGGGTTCATCTAAGAAAACCACTTTGGGCTTGTGTATAAGGGCTAAGGCGAACGCTAATTTCTGTTTCCATCCCAACGGAATTGTTTTCACTAATTTGTGAATGACAGACTCTAACTGAAACTTGGAAACGATGCCTTTTGAACGATCTTTTATTTCTTGTCGGCTTAACCCATAAATCCCACCATAGAAATCAATATTTTCTTGGATGGTCAAATCCTCGTAAAGGGAGAATTTTTGACTCATATAGCCGATGTTTTGTTTGACAAGTTCTGCTTGTGTGGCCACATCAAAACCGGCGACACTCGCCTCTCCTGACGTTGGGGTTAAGAGGCCACTAAGCATGCGCATTGCGGTGGTTTTCCCGGCGCCGTTCGCCCCTAGAAACCCAAAAATTTCACCCTTTTTTACCTCAAAGCTGATGGCATTTGTGGCAATAAAGGAACCAAATTTCTTCGTCAGTTGATCTACTTTAACGACTGTTTCCATTTTCCATGAGGTATATAAATGTGTCTTCTATTGTCGGAGGAATGTTCACTATTTCTGCATCTGAAAT
>CALLKB010000216.1 GCA_938008575.1 uncultured Cytophagaceae bacterium
GTTTCGCCGATATCCGCTGGAGAGTAAACTACGTGAATACCACACTCTTGCATGATCTTCATTTTCGCTTCTGCTGTATCATCCGCACCACCAATGATGGCACCTGCGTGACCCATACGACGACCTTTCGGTGCTGTTTGGCCTGCGATGAAACCTACAACAGGTTTACGATTTCCGTCTGCTTTGATCCAACGAGCTGCTTCAGCTTCCATGCCGCCACCAATCTCACCGATCATCACGATACCTTCTGTTTCTGGATCGTTCATCAACAATTCAACCGCTTCTTTGGTTGTTGTTCCAATGATTGGATCACCACCAATACCGATTGCTGTTGTTTGACCTAAACCTGCTTTTGTTAATTGATCTACTGCTTCGTAAGTCAAAGTTCCCGACTTCGAAACAATACCCACACGACCTTTTTGGAAGATAAAACCAGGCATAATACCTACTTTACATTCGTCAGCCGTCATAACACCTGGGCAGTTTGGCCCAATTAAACGACAGTCATGGTTTGCAATATATTCCTTCGCTACAATCATGTCTTTCGTAGGGATACCTTCTGTGATACAAATAATCACTTTGATACCTGCGTCCGCAGCTTCCATGATCGCATCCGCAGCAAATGCGGGTGGAACAAAAATAATCGATGTATCAGCACCTGTCTTTGCAACAGCCTCAGCAACTGTATTAAAAATAGGGCGATCTAAGTGAGATCCTCCTCCTTTTCCTGGGGTCACCCCTCCTACCACTTGCGTACCGTATGCAATCATTTGCTCTGCATGAAAGGTACCTTCAGTTCCTGTAAAACCTTGTACTATAATTTTCGAATTCTTGTTAACTAAAACACTCATTTCGTAGGGGTTAAATAAACGTAGGCGTAAAATTTTTCCAAAGGTACAAATTATTGATAATATTCATCAAAAACCTTTAATCGGATGAAATAAAAATTCGAACAGATTTTTTTATGTAAATTCGAATTCCAAAATATTCGCATGCTCAGACAATTACACATACAGAACTATGCCCTCATTGACTCCGTCAATTTGAGCCTTTCTGATGGCTTGAGCGTCATTACCGGTGAAACCGGAGCTGGAAAATCGATATTACTAGGTGCAATTGCTTTGTTGATGGGTGCGCGCGCCGACGGCAAATCACTGTACGACCCTGAAAAAAAATGCATCATCGAAGGGACATTTGCCCTGACAAATTACCCACATATACGCCAACTCTTCGAAACGGAGGGTTTGGACTTCGAAGATCCTTGCATCATTCGTCGGGAAATCAATCCTCAAGGTAAATCACGCACCTTCGTAAATGACAGTCCAGTGACCTTGGATTCCTTACGGAAAATCGGCCAGGAATTAATCGATGTGCATTCACAGCAAGATACGTGGTGGATGGCGCACCCCGACTTTAGCCTCGAAATAGTTGACAGTTTTGCCCAAAACCAATCGCTTAAAAATTCCTATACACTCACATTTCAAGCGTTTATTCAAGCCCAAGAGCACGTTGATAATTTAGTCAAACAAGCTGCTTCCGGCATACAGGGACTTGATTTTATGCAATTCCAATTTCAAGAACTAGACACGGCCCAATTACGAATTGATGAATATGAGGGCTTAGAGGTTGCAGTTGAAAAAGGTGAAAATGCGGAACAAATCCATGAAAAACTAGCTGGATTGGCCAATCTGTTGAGTTTGGATGAAATATCCATGGGCCAACAAATGCGTATGGCACTTCAACATACGCAGGCATTAAGCAAATGGGATCCCACCTATGAGGATTGGAAGGCTCGTTTAGATAGCATCTGGATCGAACTCAAAGATCTAAGTAATGAGGTTGAACGCGAAGCGGAGGATTTCCAATCCGACCCAGCGAGCTTACAACGTCAACAGCAGCGTTTGGATCTACTCAATCGACTTTTGCAAAAATATCAAGTTACTGATATTGCCTCACTAATCGAATTGCGCAATCAATTGGATGACCAAATTGCGAGCTTTGCCAATATGGATGAATCGATCGCAAAGGCAAAAGAAAGTTTAGCAAATGCACAAGCACAGGCTGAAAAAGCGGCAGCGCAATTGAGTAAAAGCAGGAATGAAGTATTAGAAAATATCGTAAGCCAACTAAGGGATTCGCTGTCATCCCTTGGCATTCCTAATGCAACGCTGGCATGGGAAAATACGCAACGCGAGATGCGAGCGAATGGAATCGACAAAATTCAATTGTTGTTTTCAGCCAACAAAGGATTGAGCCCTAAGCCATTTAAGCAGGTCGCTTCTGGAGGTGAATTAAGCCGTTTGATGCTTTCCATTAAACATTTATTAGCCCAGAAACGAGCATTGCCAACCTTAATTTTAGATGAGATCGACACAGGTGTTTCGGGGGAAATAGCCATTAAAATAGGTCAAATGTTGACCCAAATGAGTCAAGGACACCAGCTCATTGCGATCACCCATTTACCTCAAATTGCCGCAGCGGGCAGCTCGCATTGGTATGTTTACAAGGATCATGCTGGAGAGAAGACGGTTTCAAGCCTAAAAGAATTGAAAGGTGAAGAGCGCGTGGATGAGATTGCCAAGATGATAGGTGGCCAACAAGGCTATGTCGAACTGAAAGATAATGTCAGAAAATTAATCCAAGCAAATCATGTTGAATAAGTTATTCATATTCGGACTCATAATGTGTCTTGTTTCCTGTTCGCAGGCTGAAGAAAAATTAAGTGAGGAATTGAAGGGAAAAGTATTGGGCTTACATGACGAATTGATGCCCAAGACGGAGGAAATTGTTTCGTTACAGGCACAATTGGATAGTCTGTCCACAGGAAAAGATTCCGTCCATGTCAATAAGCTGAAACGCGCATTAGCAAAATCCGATCAAGCCATGATGGATTGGATGCATCAATTTTCGATGGATAGCTTAAGTAAGATGGATGTTAAATCTAAAGTCGAATACTTAGGCAAGCAATACGCTCAATTAAAGGATTTACAAAAACTCACAGATTCTACCTTACATGCAGCTAAAGCCTATCGCCCTTAATATTTTATTGGCCTTTAGCTTGTTCTTAGCAAGTTGCCAAGAAAAGAAATCGTTGCCTTATTTAGGCCCAAAGGATACACATCTTGTAGGCGGAAAAGTAGACACAATCTACCATCAAATTCCACCATTCCGGTTTTTGAATCAAGATTCAACATGGGTTAGCGAAAAGGATATGGCGGGTAAAATTTACATTGCCGATTTCTTTTTTACTTCCTGCCCAACCATTTGCCCTAAAATGAAAACGCAACTTTTGCGTATTTATGAACGTTATGCCGAAAATGATCATATTCGCATCCTGTCTCATAGCATTGACCCAGCTTTTGATACACCTAGTGTCTTGAAACAATACGCTGAACGATTACAGGTTAAGGCTCCCCGTTGGAATATGTTGACAGGCGATAAAGCAGCTATTTATAAGTTGGGAGAAAAATCATACATGGTAACTGCCCAAGAAGACAAAAATGAAGCAGGTGGTTTTGTGCATAGTGGAGCCTTTATTTTGGTAGACAAAAACCGACATGTTCGCGGTATTTATGACGGCACACAAGAAACGGAAGTCAATCATTTGATTGAAGACATTGAAATCCTTTTACAAGAAAAATAATGAAGCATATTCTATTTATCAGCCTAGTTGTATTGTTCGCATCTTGCCAAAGCAAAGAGGAGATTATGTACCAACAATACGTCGTGGAAGGAAGGTCAATCTATGAAAAAAACTGCGCGAATTGTCATCAAAGCGATGGTAGCGGATTGCGCGATTTATATCCGGCATTAGCCAAAACGGATCTTTGGAAAAGAGTAAATGCACAACAACTCGTTTGCATCATTAAGCAAGGACAAAAAGGTGAAATCAAAGTGAATGGGAAGTCCTATTCGGGTTATATGCCTGCGAACACAAAATTAGAAGCGATCGATATGGCTGAACTAGTTACGTTTATGAAAGACAGCTGGGGAGACAAAAAAATGTATTCTTTTGATGAGGCGCGCGCGGCCTTAAAAAATTGCCCCTAATTTGTGGGCAACTCATCCACCGTTAAAATCGAATTACTTACGCGGCGTAAAGAGTACGTAGAAAAATCCTGAGCAGCATCAAATCCCACACCATGGACGATATCGGTACGGGTTTTAATCGACACAGGTTTTGTCGTAAAGATCCGTTTTTCATCGGGCAACCAAGTAAACTCATCCGTTTTCATGACCTCCCCTTTCAGCACATTGTTGATGACTACGTGCCCCATCAATTTATATGAATTATCTGTGCGGAAGAAATGCGCGGAATCCCCACGAATTTGAGAGCTTACATTTCCTAATTTATCATAAAACCAGAGTTTCATTTCTTTGGGATAGATTCGATCCTCAGTAGGGGAAGTAATTTGTTGGTCCGTAATCATGTGCACCACCGTCCTTCCGGAATCAGAATAAACCATATCAATGCCCAAAAGCTCTGATTTAGGACCGCGATAGACGCGTTTATCCTCAGCTTGTTCTTTTTGACAAGACCAAATCAATAGAGAAATCACTACCAATAGCAGGAATCTCAAACGACTAAGCATGGGATTAATCAATTTTGACTTTACGGAACCA
>CALLKB010000217.1 GCA_938008575.1 uncultured Cytophagaceae bacterium
ACATTCATGGCTTTTCGGGCGATTTGGCGATACAAAAAAAATCGAAGGCCAGTTTAGTGGCCTCCGACTTGATTGATCATTTGAGTGAAATAAGGCTCTTAGACTAAGATTGCCTTTGCGAATTCCACGCATTTTTTAACTTCTGCGACGGCATCAGAACCTGCAGGGATGTCATATTCCAGCTCGATGGTCGCAGGGAATTTGTATTTGTTTTTCTTCATGGCCGTTAATATCTCCTTCAAAGGCGTATCACCTGTTCCCCAAACCAAGTTTCCTGCACCGTGTTCTTTCGATGTACGGTCTTTGATGTGAAGGGAAGTGATGCGATCTTTCTTCGCCTCAAGTAATGCCAATAAACTTTCAGTCGTATGTGGAGCGCCCACGGCAATGTAGTGACCCGCATCCAAGTTCATGGAATTGTATGGGGATTGTGCCAAAGCCTCATCAAAGGCAGTATCCTTCACTTGTAAATGCGCATGGTAACCGAAATAGATGCCATGTTTCGCACCTAAATCACCTAGCCTTTGGGTTTGTTTCGGGTCTGTTGGCAATTCAACCGTTACCGATTTTGCACCTAATATTTTGGCAGAACGCAATGCATATTCAACCTCTGCATCTGAATTGTTTGGGCCAAAGGCATTCGGTTTGTAAGCATATACACTTATACCCGCTTTATCTAATTTAGCACGAACTTCCTTGAATTTGTCCATGGATACACTTTCGCGCCATGCTTTGACCTCTTCTTGGTATTTCTTCATTGCCGCACGTTGCTCGTCGGTGAATGTAGGACGTGGTTGGCCTGGTACCCATTTGATTTGCACGGGATTGACAGGCTTTCCTGCGTAATCTTCCACGGCGTCTCCCATTAATTCGGTTGCCGAGATTCCACTCTGTATTAAATATCCGATGATATCATCGATGGAGCCTGGCATGCTGCGGTATGAATAGGTAATGCAACCGATTTGAACGCCTCCAAATTTGGAATCTGGTTTAGCTGAACCAAAGGCAAAAGCAGCAGGTTTAGCAAATAAAAGGCCTAAAGAGGCAAGGGATCCGGCGGCTAAAAACTGCCGACGGGAGTGATTGTAATTCTTTTTCATAGGTGTAAAGGTTTATAAACTCAAGTATAGGAATCCTTTTTGATAAATGTATCCTTTGGGGGGAATTTTGCGACGAAATCCCGGTGGATGTAGAGACGCGATACCTCGCGTCTATTCCCCAGGTTAAAACCTGGGGTTATTAAAAACCCTAGGCTTTAGCCTAGGGAATCCACCCGTAGCGTCTCTACATTTTTTTATCGTGATTTTCGTACTCGGCTCAAACGAATTCACCACTTCGATCACATCCGGTTTCCAAGTAAATGTCCAGTGATGCGGGCTTTCGAAATAGCGCAGCGTGATTTCGATCGATTGGTCTTCCAAAATCCGGTAGCTACCTGCATAATCGAAGGGTGCCTTTTTCGCTAAATCCACTCGGGCAGCGCGGAGCATGTAGGGGCCCACTAAATTCGATTTCCCGATTCCCCAGGTTCTAAATCCTAATTTAAAAGTATGTTGCGTTGAATCTTTGGTTGTGATCATCAATGCTGCCGCATCGCCTGCTGTTTGGATCTGCATGCGCGCGAAATCAAATTGATTTTTTTCCAAGGCAATGGATTTGCTGAGCGTTTGATTGGCAATTGATGAAATAGGCGCTTCGATGTTTCGGGAGGCATTAAATTGCTTTAAAGCAGTCAAGGCTTTCGGATTTGGCGCTAAGGCTTTCGATTGAAAAGCGGGTAATAGATTCTGCCAAACTTGGTTTAAATCATCGGGCAAATCCTGTGATTCTGAAGTGATGATGAGAACCGCATCTTGTTCTGGCATCATTAAAATATATTGACCATAAGCTCCATCGCCGCGGAATGCGCCATGCCGACTCCGCCAAAACTGATAGCCGTAACCTTGAATCCAATCCGCATATTGACCTGTGGCACGTTTTTCTGCTGTGGCGTCAGGTTCTTGGTCGATGTGTTTAATGGTCGCTTCTTCTACCCAAGCAGCTGGTAGAATTTGTTTGCCTTCAAATTTTCCTTTGTTGAGGTAAAGCAAACCCAATTTCGCCATGTCTTCCGTTTTCACACGAATGCCCCATCCGCCTACATTGATGCCCTTTTGGTCTGATTCCCAATCGATGCCCGTAATATGAAGAGGATCTAATAAACGCGGTTTCAAATAGGCCAAAGTTGTCTCGCCAGTAACTTTTTGAATAATGGCCGATAGCATGTAGGTTGCTAAGGTATTATATAGGAATTTCGTTCCGGGTTTGGCAACAATCGGGTGATTCAAAAATCCACGAATCCAATCCGGTTGCATGACAATGACGCTGCGCAATGGTTCTTTGTCATGTCCCACCGACATAGTCAATAGGTCTTGCACACGTAAATCTTGCATAAAGGGTTTATCCTTCAGGTCGGCATATTCCGGAAAGAAGGAAATGACTTTGTCTTGAACGCTTAGTTTTTTCTCAGCAACTGCAAAGCCGATGGCTGTGGAAGTCCAACTCTTTGAGACGCTGTACATGGAATGAACTTTATCTGCTGCATAGGGTTTCCACCAAGCTTCGGAAACAACTTTCCCATGCCGAATGAGCATGTAAGAGTGCAATTCGTGGCGTTTGGGATCTATTTTCTCGATGTATTGTTGGATCGCTTCGGAGGAAATACCTTCTGCTTCTGGGGTACTGCGAGGTAGAGATTGCGTAAAGGCTGGAATGGCCAACAAGCTGATTAGGCCTATTAGGAATAGTTTTTTCATGGTTAATCGGTTTATAGCAGGTTAAATGTATGAAAAATGCGGTAAATTGTTGGCTGTTTAATTCAGCTATGTCGAAAGAAATCGTTGCGCGTGTTAGTCATTTGTCGGCCGCTTATGGTGCCAGCGAAGTTTTAAAAGATATTTCCTTTGAGATTTCGGAGGATGATTGTTTGGCGATTGTGGGTCCCATGGGATCTGGAAAAACGACCTTAGCAAAGGCACTTTCAGGTCGATTATTTCGCAAAGGCGATGTTTGGTTTCAGGGATCTTTTGTTTTGTTTGTGGAACAGCAACACCATTTCAAGAATCGGAGTAATATCTCTGAGTTTTATATGCAGCAGCGGTTTAATTCCTCGGATTCAGAAGATTCCTATACCGTACGAGAAGAATTGGGCGAGTTGGATGTTGCTGAATGGGTGTCGGTATTTGGATTAGAACCCTTAATCGATAAACCCTTATTACAATTGTCGAATGGTGAAAATAAGCGTTTGCAGATTGTGAAGGCTTTGGGACAGCGCCCCGATTGGTTACTTTTGGATAATCCTTATTTGGGCTTGGATGTGCAGGGGCGTGCGATTTTATCGGTAGGCTTAGCTCAATTGAAGGCCAAAGGCATTCGTTTTATTTTGTTTTTATCGGGTGGGGATGTGCCTGATTTTGTGACGAATGTATATCATTTGTCGGGTCAATATCCTATAATCCCCATGCTGAAGCATGGGGCTATAAAATATACGGATAACCCCATGCTTCAGCATGGGGAGGAAAATAATAAGCCTGAGCTTAAGCCTGGGGATGTAGGAGATTCCCCGATTGTTTCTCTACGAAACGTCACCATTCGTTATGGAACCAAAACCATTTTGGATCAATTTTCCTGGACGATCAACCGAGGCGAGCGTTGGGTGTTGAAAGGCGCCAATGGAGCAGGTAAGTCAACTTTATTGAGTTTAATTACTGCAGATAATCCTCAATCTTATTCGCAGGATATCAGTTTGTTTGGTCGGCAGCGGGGAAGCGGGGAGAGTATTTGGGACATCAAACGGAATATTGGTTATGTGAGTCCGGAAATGCATTTGTATTTCAAAGAAACAGGAACATGTTTTGCGGTGGTGGCGTCTGGATTATTCGATTTATTAGGTGTGACGCGGAAGGTGAATGCGGAGCAAACGGAGCGCGTCATGCATACTTTGAGCATGTTCGGTTTGGAACATTTAAGCGAACGATCCTTTCATACTTTATCGACGGGCGAGCAAAAGATGATTTTGATTGCTCGGGCCTTTGTGAAGAATCCGCCGCTATTGATTTTGGATGAACCTTGTCAAGGATTGGATCAGGAGCAGGTGAATTTGTTGAAAAGAGTGATTGATGAGTTTGCCGCTAGTACGGGAATGACCTTAATTTTCGTGTCTCATTATGCGGAGGATGTGCCTAATTGTGTTACGAAGGAAATGTGTTTGTAGAGACGCGATACCTCGCGTCTCTACACTCCGTATTTCTGAATCATCGCTATCTGCCCCGCATGATAGGCCGTATGTGAAATGATTCTTCCAAAGGCTTCAGCTTTCGTCTTTGTGCCAAATTCTTTCGTGGTAATTTGCGTGGACCAATCTTCTTCAGCAACGGAAGCAATGATGCTTGCGATCGTTTGGCCTGACTCATTCAATAGGCTTTGAATCGCTGATAAATCTGTCCAAACGCCTGTGTCCTTTTGGTCAATGACCGTATGCGCGACAACCTTAACTTCAGAATGGCCAAAGACATTCTTGCAAAAAAGTAATTCCACTTCAGCAATATGCTGTAGGAGAAATCCAAGGGAATTAGGCGCATTACCTAATTTCTTGGATAAATCAGCTTCTGTAATCGTGTCGCTTACTTTACTGAGTCTAGTGCGCGCTTCGATGTAGGCGGCTTGGAGGTGGAGGGAGTTGTTCATGAGATTAGACGTTAGACTTTGGACGTTTGACTGTAGAGACGCGATACTTCGCGTCTAATTTTGATTATGTAGACGCGAGGTATCGCGTCTCTACGATTAAAATGCTTGGATGATCGAAGGACTCGGTTGGCTAAACCATTTAGGACCTGTTGAGGTCATGTAAACACAATCTTCTAATCGAACGCCAAATTCCCCTAGAATCGCGATGGTTGGTTCAATGCTGAAACACATGCCGACTTGTAAGGGCAATTTGTTTCCTTTGACCATATTTCCCCATTCATGGCCATCCATCCCGATGCCGTGACCGGTTCGGTGAGGTAGTCCTGGTAATTTGTATTCTGGGCCAAAGCCTGCTTTAACTAAAACATTTCGTGCTGCGAAATCGACATTTTCACAGGGAGCTCCTAAAACCGCGGCCTCAAATCCAGCTTGTTGGGCTCTTTTTTCCAAATTCCAAATATCAATTTGTTTCTGTGAAGGTTCCCCAAAAATGACTGTTCGGGTGATGTCAGATTCGTATCCATCGACTTGGCATCCGCAGTCCAACATGACCACATCGCCTTTTTGAAGGATTTGCTTGCGTGAACTTCCGTGCGGGAAGGAGGTGGCCACTCCAAACGTAACCGACGCAAAACCATGTTGGGCCCCTAATTCCGTATGTTTTTGCGCAATTTTTTGACTGATTTGTCGTGGGTTACAGCCTTCTGTTAAGGCAGCGATACCGGCTTGGATTGCAAGGGTCGTAATGTCATTGGCCTTTTGCATTAAGGCAATTTCTGCTGGTGATTTGATGAGTCGGCAAGTAACCGACACCGGGTCGCCACTCACTAGTTGAAATTGTTTTCCGGCCTTTTGGAGTCCGTTTGAGATGAAGAAGCGCGTTTGTTCTTCGATGCCAATTTGGCCTGATTGAAAACCAAAATCTTGAATCGTTTTGATGCAGAGTTGAAAAGGGTTTTCGTCTTCGTGCCAGGTGCGGACCTGCTTGCCCACTTTGATTAATTCGAGCAAGCGATCTTCCTCGAAATAAGGGCAGATGTAGGTTATTTCTCCTTTGGCGGGAATAATGACCAACATCGATCGTTCACTTGGATACCAGGCTAGCCCGGTGAAATATTGCATGGAAGTGCCCGCATCAAGAATTAATGCGACCATATTGTTTTTTTGAAGCAGCTCTTGCGCTTTACTAATGCGTTGCAAGCGTTCTTCTACGCTTATCGGTGAAGCTTCGAAAGGAGCTTTCGTATATAGGCTTGCGTTGCTCATTAGCGCAGAGATGCCAATGGAGCTTTTGATGAAGTCGCGACGTTGAATCATAGTGAAATATGTTTGAGGCAATTTACAGAATATTTGCCGAAAAGAAAGGAGTGGATGTTCGCTGTATTGTGTCAAAAAAAAAGAAATAATAATCACTTTTTTGTCAATGTGTAATAGGTGATTTTATGCTCTTATTTGTTTATTTAAAGGTGTTTTATCGATTTTTTAACCTGAATATTGTCAATATGTTCATAAAATTTACGTATTGCATAATTCTTATCAATGACAAAAATGACTAATTTGAAGTAGTTAATTATCTCCTAATATTTTGAATAAGCCAAAGAAATCCCCCGTAAAAGAATTGAAATCTAAAGTTATTAAGAGTTCTTCTACGCAAGAGCGTGTGATGAACTTGTTGTTGTATTTATTGGAGGCTGAAAAACCGGTTCCCATGCGTAAGCTAGAGGCTTTGTATGGGGGAGGAGAGGAATCGGGGGAAGACAAACGTCGGACGATATTTCGACATTTGGATATATTATCGGGTTATGGCCTAGAAATTATCCGAGGAGATAAATATGGCATCAAAAAGAAATCGGAATATCTGCGCACGGAGTTTAATTTGCATGAAAGTCAAGCATTGTATTTTGCGGCACAAGAGGCTATTTCGGATGTAGAGATGCGCCGATCGATTCAGCAAAAATTATTGCAAATTTTTCATTCGAATAAGAAGCGTCAAAATTTATTATCGAAGCGAACGATTGATTTAGTGGAATTTTGTGATAAGCAGATTAATCAAAGCAAGCGGAAGTATCAAATGCGTTTATTGAACTATTCGAGTGCGAATCAGGGGACAAAGCGGGATCGATTAGTTGTCCCAGTCAGTTTTAGTTTGGAGAATTTGGAAATTTATGCCATTGATTTGGAGGATTTGGCTCAAGTTACGCGTCCCAAAGTGTTTAAGTTGGACCGTTGCGAAGGGATTCTAAAGCTCAAAGATTTAGCCCCCAAAGAATTACAAATACAATCCCATAAATTAACGCGAGATCCTTTTGGTTATCTGATTTATGATCAGGAATTATTGCATATCGAAGCCTATTTTAATTTAAAGGCGATGACTATTTTCTTATTACACTTTCCATATTTGACTGATCAATTTCAATACCTGGATACGGAAGTGGATAAGCCATTTCTGCTCACATTAGACATCGTTCGCGTAGAGCCGATTATTGGCGTATTCAGTGTATTGTTGAATCACATTCGTTTTGAAAATTCTGATGAATTTTTATCGGCTTGGAAGGTATTTCATCAGGCCAATGTGGAAGGAAGCTTAGAACGTTTGTGGGAGAAATAGGGAAGCAGAGAGTTGATTCGATACAAAAAGGCTAATGAATACCAACAAAAAAGCCCGACATTTCTGTCGAGCTTATCAGAGCCTCCTGTCGGGATCGAACCAACGACCTACTGATTACAAATCAGTTGCTCTACCAGCTGAGCTAAGGAGGCGCATTTCGGTTTACAAAAGTAGTATTATTCTCCTAAATCGCAAAACCGAACCTCAAAAAAAATTAACTTTTTTTCAATTTTTCTAATTCTTTTTCCGCCGCAGCAATTTTCTTTTCTACCTCCCCACGCAGTTTTTCGCTGTTTTTCGACTTCGCAAAGAACTCTAAGTTGTTGGTTAACACCGCAATATCATTTTCCAAAGCTTGGATTTTTTTGCGTGAATCCGCCGATGGGGCAGAAGTTTCAGGACTTGCCGACTCCGTCTTCAAGGACTTCAATTCAAAGCCCCAAGCCGCTAATTGCTCCTTCGGTTGTGTTCTCGCCAAATCAATCAAGGCATTCCAAGTCTTGCGGAATGATTCTTGCATATCTTTCACGTTCTTCTTCGGTACGAATCCAATCGCATCCCAAGCTGCTTTCACCTCGCCTAAACGTGCTAATAAACTAGCATCCTTCAACATGCCTTCCATTTCTGCCAAAATAGCCTGCTTCGCTACTAAATTTGCATCCATCTCCGCATCTTTTGCCCCTTTTGACGCCGAACGCTTTAAGTTGAAATAAGCATCGCATGCCGCTTTAAATTTGGCATAAATACTATCTTTTTGTTTCTCAGGTACATGGCCAATTTCCTTCCACTTCTTTTGAAGTTCGATCACCGTTTGCGTAATCTCGGGTGTTTCAGTGCCCACGGCAACAATGCCCTCTACTTGTTCGATTAATTGTTGTTTCGCCGCTAAATTAGCCTTACGCTCCGCATCAATCTTACCGAAGAAATCACTTTTATGCTTAAAAAAGGTCTTTAAATCAGCCCAAAACTGATGGCTCACTTCTTTACCTCCCTCACGTGGTAAACCTCCTTTTAATTTGCCCCATTGCTCTTGCAAAGCCAAAACAGCTTTAGAAGCCTGATTCCACTCCGATATCGATGTTGACTGAAAGCTTGCATATCCATGCATCAATCCTGCCAATTCCTTTTTGATCTTTAAATTCTCTTCAAATACGGCTTTGTTGGCATCCTGAATCTGACGTTTCTGCTCAAACAAGACATCCAACGATTTCTTCACACGTTGCCACATGGCCTCATTTTCCTCACGGTGCGCTGGGCCTATGTGCTTGTATTCATTGAACAATTCCTCGGCTTCTTTCAATAAAACGGGCAAATTTGTCGCTTTAGCCACTGCCGCAGCTAATTTTTCTAATTTGGCTGCAATGATTTCTTTGGCCTGTAAATTCTTCTTACGATCTAGCTCGAGCAATTCAAAGAAGATAGAACGGTTCGAATAAAAACGATCTACCAAGGCATGATAAGACTGCCAAAGCGTTTGGTTCATCGGTCCTTGAACCGATCCCAATCCTTTCCATTCCTCCTGAATTTTCTTGAATGCTTTGAAACTCGCATTCACATGGGCAGGATCTCCATTATCATCTTTGTCAACTAAATCACGCAATTCATTAATTAAACGAGTCTTTCCTTCTAATGCTTTTTCTCTAGCCTTCTCCAAACCTTGAAAAAATGCTTGCTTTTCGGTCCGAATGTGGTTAATCAATTGATCTACCGCATGAACGGCCTCATCTTTAAAATCAAATCCCTCATCGGTTCCGTCATTAGCCGCTTTGAATGCTTCAATGGCCGCCTGCTTTTCCGCTTGTTTTAATTGGCTCCAAGCTTCTTTGACTTCTTTTGTGATTTCATCCACCTTTTTATAGGTTCCAGGATGGGCATGTTCCGACACGATGTCCTTGATTTTCCCAAAATACGTCAAGAAATTATCTTTCGAAGCGACCGCAAAGTCAAATAGGGGATAGCTTACTTCCTTTTCAGGTGCTGGTGCTTCCACTTCTTTGGCAAGCATTTCGCTTGTCTCCGCCGCTACGGGTGTTGTTTCCTCCACCTTGACTGGCTCGATGGCTTCGTTTTCTGCTGGATTTTGATCAGTTGTCATGTCGTCGTTGTTTGCGTTTTTAAACTAATTTTTCAAAAATACGCTCCATCGATACCGCATGGCCTAATTTTTCCTTTAGGTCTGCGATAGAAATGCGCTCTTGGCTCATCGTATTGCGATCACGAACCGTTACAGTCTGATCTTCCATGGTTTGGTAATCTACCACCACGCAATACGGCGTTCCAATTAAATCTTGACGAGTATAGCGCTTGCCTATCGCTCCTCCATCGTCGTAGGTTGTATTAAAGGCAAATTTCAGTTGATTCGTAATTTCTTGTGCTTTCTCCGCCAATCCATCTTTCTTCACCAATGGCAATACGGCAACCTTTGTAGGTGCCAATGCCGGATGAATATTCAAATAAACGCGTTGTTTTAAGCTTTCTCCTTCACCCGTCGTTTCCTCTGTATAAGCATTGCACAAAATGGCCAAGAACAAACGATCAGCTCCCACCGATGTCTCTACTACATAAGGGATGTAGTTTTGATTGATTTCTGGGTCAAAATACTGTTGCTTTTTCTTTGATAATTCTTGGTGCGCTTTTAAATCAAAGTCGGTCCGTGAATGAATTCCTTCCATTTCCTTAAAACCAAATGGAAACTTGTATTCAATATCCACTGCCGCATTGGCATAGTGGGCTAATTTATCGTGATCATGGAATTTCAAGGAGTCAGCTGGTAAGCCTATTGCCTGATGAAACTTCATACGCGTTTCTTTCCATTTATTGTACCATTCCATTTCCGTGCCAGGACGTACAAAGAATTGCATTTCCATTTGTTCAAACTCCCGCATGCGGAAGATGAAATTACGTGCAACAATCTCATTACGGAAGGCTTTACCAATTTGGGCGATACCAAAAGGTACCTTCATACGGCCCGTTTTTTGCACATTTAGGAAATTGACAAAAATCCCTTGTGCTGTCTCCGGACGTAAATAAATCAAGGACGCATCTTCCGAAACGGCACCTACTTGGGTTGAGAACATCAAGTTGAACTGACGAACTTCGGTCCAATTGGCCGTCCCTGAAACAGGACATTTAATGTTTTGATCAATGATTAATTGGCGAACCGCTTCTAAATCTCCCGCATCCAATCCTTTTGCCATCGCTTGCATTAACGCTTTCGCCTCATCTGCTTTGCCTTCATCCTCTAAAGCGGCAGCGCGCTCTTCTAGCAAGGTATCAGCCCGGTAACGCTTCTTGGAATCTTTGTTGTCGATCATCGGATCATTGAATGAATCCACGTGTCCTGAAGCCTTCCAAGTTAAGGGATGCATGAAAATAGCTGCATCCAAGCCTACAACGTTGTCATTCAACATCGTCATGGCTTTATACCAAACGTTTTTTAAATTATTCTTTAGTTCTACGCCATTTTGACCATAATCATACACAGCTTGTAAACCATCGTAGATTTCAGATGATGGAAATACGAAGCCATATTCTTTGGCGTGTGAAATTATATCCTTAAGTGCTGAGGCGGTATCTTGTTTTTTCTGCTCCATGTAATCATTCAATTAAGCATGCAATTTACCGAAAAGAATGAAAGAGAATAGATTTTTCTTAATTTTGCGAGGTATTTTTTTTCCATGCAGAAAATCCTTTGTATTCGTTTTTCGTCCATCGGTGACATTCTTTTGACCACGCCAATCATCCGTGTGCTCAAAGCGCAATTCCCCAATGCTGAAATTCACATCGCCACGAAGGCATCCTTCGCTCATTTATGGGATGGAAATCCACATGTCGCACAAGTGCATGGTTACCAAGGTAATCTATGGGAATTTGCCGCTGAGCTTCGGAAAGAGGGTTTTGATGCGGTATATGACCTACACAAAAACCTACGTTCGCACATGCTTTGTCTGCTGTTAGGAAAATTTCCCAAGCAGATCAATAAATACACGGCAGCGCGCAAAGCCTTTGTTCAAACGAAAGTGAATACCTTGCCTGGGCATCTGGTGGATCGCAATTTTGCTTCATTGGGATTGCCGCCTGATGGAAAAGGTCTTGATTATTTTATACCTGCCAGATCGGAA
>CALLKB010000218.1 GCA_938008575.1 uncultured Cytophagaceae bacterium
CCGACTAATGAAACGGGGGGCTAAATTAGTTGTCAAAACAGCACAAGCCATCCAAGCAGGGACCACAAACCCAATTCCACAAGATGAAACGGTGGAAATGAAACCGGCACCTAAGTTGACACGCGCAACGGGCGAAGTACATTGGTCGAAAACGGGAGCTGAAATTCACAATTTGGTTCGTGGCATGTATCCATTTCCTGGATCACACACAACTTTTCAAGGGAAAAATTGCAAACTTATTCAGATTAAATTCCATCCAGAAACGATTCCAGACCTGGGGATTGGTATTTGGGATACTGACCAAAAAACCTTTTTACGTGTAGGTTGCCAAGACGGCTACATCGAAATCTTGGAATGGCAAATGGAAGGTAAGAAGCGGATGAAAATCGATGAATTTCTACGGGGGTACAACTTTAATTTTTAGTCTCGTAAGCCCAGCGACCTAAGGAGTAATAATACCCATTGCTTTGATATGGTTTGATGAAAACCCAGTTTTGATCTGTATTCACTTCGACCCGAGCGGCATCCTCAGCAGGCAGATTCATGATAGGCAAGATCGCTTTTTGGCAAGCACAAACCTTCCCTACTTTTAAGCGATTTAACGTAATCAGCAAAGCCTTTGTATCGAGGACTTTCTCTACCTGCAATGCATTTTTTTGATAAATGGCTTCGTAATGATCGCGGTACTTTTCAAATTCAAAAGCCAACACAGAGTACTGATTTATTAATGCCGCGCTATTTTTAAACCGTTGAATGTGCCCAGGATCTGGAAAACCCACAAAATCTCCACCCCAAAACATGCCAAGCGACTTAGCCATTTGCCCCATTCGAAGATAGCGTGGAGATCTACGCAAGTATCGTCTGCGTAAATACAAACCGACATCAGCAGCCAAATTAAAATTATGGAATGAAAGTAGAACTTGCGATCGGCCAGAACGATTCAACTGTTGTTGGCGTTGTAAATTCCGAACGGCTTGTAAATAGTGCATGGACCAACCAAGTTTAGAAACCTGTACAAGCAAACTGTCTTTTTGTAAAGCAAAAGCGCTTGTTTCTGTATTTAATACATCGGCGTATATTGAGTCTAAAGTAGGAAAATTTGCCTGCGAGCTTGCCAAATATCGTAGGCTGGTTGAATCTAACAATGAAATCAGTTGGCCGTTGATAGATACCTGTAAATTTGTTGCAGCCCCATGATGTCTCAAAGTGTCTCGTTGGCGATACATCCACAATAAGTCTTGTGGGTCAACATGGTTTACCGTTGTAGGCTTACAAATCAAACGCAACGAATCTACTTGTGCACTAATCGAGAAACAACCAAGAAAAAAAACGATACTGATAAGGTAACGCATTATTGCAGTGGAATCACGAGTTCCTCTCCACGCATTGTGACGTCTTCTTTTTTATGATTGGCGTCCATTAAGGCCTTCTTCGAAATATGGTATTTCTCTGCCACGACGCGCAACACGTCACCTTTTCCAACGATATGAATCGCTTGAACTTTTACTTTCACTTTTGACCCCCCTTTAACACCGGAAGGATTCAAGGCTTTTAGTTGATCAACAGTTAGCCCAAAATGTTTCGCGATGGTTTCAGCTGATTCTCCCGCATCCGCTTGATAGGTAAACGATTTACCAGCTGGCTCTTCCACAGCAACTTCAGGCACCTTTTCCGCCTCAGCTTCTTTCTTTTGTTGGTCTAAATCAACAGCCTCCTGATCAACAGAAGCCGTATCACTCGAAGTCGTATCTCGAATAACAGTCGAAGAAACAATATCTTCCATAGGTAATTCATCATCGTCGACCTGAACTTTTTCAGCCTTGGCAAGACTGCTCGTTTCGGGTCCGAGAAAATGTTCATATCCAACAAACAACAAGGCTACTACTGTTCCGATTAATACGAACAAGGTTACCAAAGGCAGATTAGATGATTCGCTTTCCTTCATAAATGAGAAAGGATTTTTCATAATTACTTAATTAGATCATTCGTTTTTTGACTCATTTCAGCAACTTTCTCAATCAATTCTACTTTGTATCGATCTAATTTTGCTGATAAGCTTGCGTCGCTAATGGCAATCATTTGAACAGCCAAAAGGCCTGCATTTTTTGAGGCATTTAAGGCTACCGTTGCAACAGGAACGCCATTCGGCATTTGTAAAATAGAGAGAATAGAATCCCATCCATCGATTGAATTAGATGATTTCACGGGAACGCCGATGACAGGCAAAATCGTCGCAGAGGCAACCATACCAGGTAAGTGTGCTGCTCCCCCAGCGCCCGCAATAATCACTTGAATACCGCGAGATTTGGCGCTTTGCGCATATTCTAACATTTTGACAGGAGTACGATGTGCGGATACAATATCCACTTCGTACGGAATACCAAAATCTTTACACACTTGAATTGCATCTTGCATTACAGGCAGATCAGAGCTGCTTCCCATGATGATTCCTACCATAATTTTCTATTTAACTAATCACACGGATTAGACTTTTTACTTGTTCCGACTTTTCTATAATTTCTTCTTTCGTATTGCCCAATATCGTTACATGGCCCATTTTACGAAAAGGCTTCGTCATTTTTTTGCCATATAAAAAGGGATATACCCCAGGTATGGCTAGTGCCTCATGTAAACCTTCATATTTTGCCAAACCACTAAAACCTGCTTCTCCGAGCAAATTCAACATACCCGATACACCTTTGGCTTTTGTACTACCTAAGGGTAAGCCAGCAATCGCACGTAAATGTTGTTCGTATTGGGATGTTTCATTCCCTCGAATAGTCTGATGTCCCGAATTATGAGGTCGAGGCGCGACTTCATTAATCAAAATTTCACCTGCAGGTGTTAAAAACATTTCGACAGCTAATACGCCCACAAGTCCCATTTTATCAATTAAATCGACCGCAATCTTTTCAGCTTTTGCTTCAATTTCTTTGGAAATGGCCGCTGGAGAAAAAAGGAAATCGACTAAATTATGTTCTGGATGAAAGACCATTTCAACGGCAGGGAAGGCAGAAATTTGCCCCTGTTCGTTTCTAGCAACAATAACCGCAAGCTCTTTTTCAAAACCAACTGCTTTCTCCAATAAACCTGGTGCATTAAATCCTTTGGTCTGATCTGCTAAAGAGTCAATCCGCTGAACTCCTTTCCCATCGTAGCCACCTTTGCCTAGTTTATGAAAAGCTGGCAGGAAATCCGCATGCTTAGCAATATCTGCCTGATTTTCAGTCAATACAAATGCTGCTGTGGGGAATCCGTGATCTTGAAAAAATTGTTTTTGAAGACGTTTATCTTGA
>CALLKB010000219.1 GCA_938008575.1 uncultured Cytophagaceae bacterium
AATACGTCGAATAAGCCGCTATGCCCAGCGTGATCGCAAATACGATTCCGATGAAAATGGCTTTGGCCGTAAAAACATCATTCATTAATTCCATATCCTATTTCTTTGCAGGTAAACTTGCTTGATTCGTTAAAAAACTACGGTCACGATCATCATCAATTAATTTGTAATCACGTGCCGCTTGCGCAATTGGGAAGGCAGGACGGATCAAGCCCGCTCCATATTTATTCGCTGAAATCACAGAATGACGCGAAACGTTTGTTGGCCCTTCAATCGTCCAATCGCTCGTTTTCTTGCGATCAAAACGACATGTATTGCAGATAAACTCTTTCAATTCACCCCATTCATTCTTACGACCCGTCACACGAATCACCTCATCACCACGGTACCACAAAGTCACATTACCCGAACATTTGTCGCATGAGCAATGCGCATCCATCGGCTTCGAGAACCAAACACGGCTCTTGAAACGATAAGTCTTATCAGTCAAAGCTCCTACTGGACACACGTCAATCACGTTTCCAGAAAAATCATTATCAATCGCTTTCTCGATGTAGGTACTGATTTCTGCATGATCCCCGCGATGCATCACGCCATGTACCCGACCATCTGTAATCTGGTCAGCCGTGTAAACACAACGGTAGCACAAGATGCAACGGTTCATGTTCAACTTGATATTATCACCTAAATCAACCGGCTCAAATGTATTCCGATCTTCCACGGTGCGCGTAGATGAAACACCATGCTCAAATGAAAAATCTTGTAAATGACATTCACCAGCTTGATCACATACTGGACAATCCAACGGGTGATTCAACAACAAAAATTCTACAATGCCCTTGCGCGTTTCTAAAACTTGCTCATTCACCGTATTCTCTACAATCATCCCATCTTGAACGGCTGTGATACAGGCAGGAACCAATTTGGGCATCGGACGTGGATCTTTTTCAGAACCCGCAGTCACTTTAACCAAACAAGCCCGGCATTTACCACCAGAACCCTTCAAAGGCTCATAATAACACATCGCAGGAGGTGCCACCTCAGGACCGATCATACGTGCGGCCTGCATAATGGTGGTTCCCGGTTCTACTTCCAGGGTGATGTTGTCAATCGTTACTTTCATAATCTATCATCTAGCGGGTTAATCCCGGTTATTTGCTTTGTAATTGGGCCCATCGGTCCATAAATAAGGCTGCTGAATACTGAACAGCACGCTCTTTTAAGTTTTGTTGATATCCAGCTAATTGTTCAGGACTTAATTGCAATAGTGAACTAATTTTGTCCACCAAAACATCCACATCCCAACTCTCTACTAATAATTCATCCAATCCTTGTAGGAAATCATTCACTCCTCCACTCGCACGCACACCTACAATCGGCTTTCCTACATGTGCCGCTTCTAACATCACCAAAGGAAATGGATCCTCACGTGACGAAAGAAAAAACACATCCATCGCCTCAAAATACGGCCTACTATCCGAACAAACAGGCAACAAATGCACTTGTTTCTTCGAATCCCAAATGGCCGTATTTGCAATTAAGTCGTCAGAATATTCATTTTCCAACATCCCCAACCAGATAAAATGCACCTTTGGCATCTTAACAATTAATTTCTTCGCTACTTCCAAAAACACGTCAGGCGCTTTTCGCCATTCCGCTAATCCGCAACTAAATACAATTTTCGCATCAACAGGAATGCCTAAATTCTCCCGAATAAACGACTTGTGCGATTGTTCTTGCTCATGAAGTTCAATGATGGGCGGAAGCAGCGCAATTTTATTTGCATCTACAGCTAAATCTGTCTCCAAAACATTTTTTACCATGTTGGATACAGCATATAACCTCTGGATACCCGTTGCTAAAAATGTACGATCCAAAGCAGTTGTATAAGTTGCAATCGAATGGCTTAATTCATGCACATAAACCTCCATAGGAATCTGTAATGAAGCCAATTCGCGTAACAGGCCAACCGATGATACCGTGTTTCCAAGGATACTCGTAAATGCCTCATTTCTCAATGATTTCAAAATACCCAGAACCTTTTGTTCACTGGGTTCATGATTCCAAGCCTGCCGACTTTTTATTTTTGGAATCCTTTGTTTAATCTTAAACCAAAATGGAATATCTGTTTTCCAGACCCAAACTTTGGCCACTTTTTTATATTCTTGTAATAAACTCCCCCCTTCAACCAAAAGCAAAAAATTAGACAATCCTCTCGCTTTGCGTTCTCTTAACCAATGTAAAAGAACCAATTGAGCACCTGCACGATTTGCGTCATGTCCAACAAATAGCTTCTTACGCTCTAACATTTATTTTGTCCAACTCGCCCCCGGACGCATGTAAACAGCACCTGGTTTTGTAGCTTCTTCTGGATGTGTTACATGCCATTCAAATTCATCACGGAAATGACGAATTGCCGCTGCAACTGGCCATGAAGCAGCATCACCCAATGGACAAATCGTATTTCCTTCAATCTTCTTCGCCACATCCACCAATAAATCGATGTCTTCCATGCGACCTTTTCCCGTTTCAATACGTTTGATGACCTTATCCATCCAACCCGTACCTTCCCGACAAGGCGAACATTGTCCACAAGATTCATGGTGATAAAAACGCGCAAATGTCAAGGTATTATGTACAATACAAGTTGTCTCATCCATGACGATAAAACCACCTGAACCCAACATCGTTCCCGTCGCAAATCCTCCTTCAGAAAGTGATTCATACGTCATCAAACGTTTTTCACCCGCTTCCGTTGTTAAAATATTTTCCGCTGATAAAATCGGCACAGAAGAACCTCCAGCCACCACAGCTTTTAATTTATGTCCATCACGAATTCCTCCGCAATACGCATCTGAATAAATAAACTCTTCTACCGTAATTCCCAAAGGAATCTCATATACACCCGGTTTCTTAATGTGTCCAGAGGCCGAAATTAATTTCGTTCCTGTACTACGACCTACTCCAATGGCCGCATAAGCATCTCCTCCATTGTTGACTATCCAAGATGTCGCCGAAATCGACTCCACATTGTTGACCACCGTAGGACTTTGCCACAAACCTTTCACAGCTGGAAAAGGAGGTTTATTACGTGGATTTCCACGTTTTCCTTCTAAAGATTCCAACAAAGCTGTTTCTTCTCCACAGATGTATGCTCCACCACCCGGTTGTACAAAAAGGTCTAAATCATAGCCAGACCCTAAAATATTTTTTCCTAATAAACCTTTGTCGTAAGCCTCTTGAATCGCTTTTTCAAGGATATTGATGACATACATCAACTCACCACGTACATAGATATAAGATGTATTCGCACCCAAAGCAAAGCTGGAAACAATCATTCCTTCGATCAAGGTATGTGGGGTTTTCCACATCAAATAGTGATCCTTGAACGTTCCAGGCTCTGACTCATCCGCATTACAAACCAAATAACGAGGCACACCTTCGGGCTTAGCCAAAAACGACCATTTCATACCCACAGGAAAACCTGCACCTCCACGACCTCGTAATCCCGATTTCTTCACTTCTTCCGTCACCTCATCCGGCGTCATCGTTTTGATCGCTTTCTCCACCGCCTTGTAACCTCCGTTTTTCATAAAAACGTCGATTGTCTCAATTCCTGGTACGTCAATATGTTGCGTTAATATCTTCATCCTCGGCTTATTTGCTTAATTCGTCAATAATCTGATCTACTTTCTCATTCGTCAAATGCATGTAATACTTCTCACGAATTTGGAATACAGGACCCCAACCGCAAGCAGCTAAACATTCAACTTCTTTGATCGTAAACTTACCATCCTTCGTCGTCTCTCCTGTTTGGATTCCCAAACGCTTCTTCAAGTGATCATAAACTTCTACGCCACCCATCAAACAACAAGGACCTGTCCGACAATACTCAATCACATGCTCTCCCACGGGCTCCAAATGGAACATTGTGTAAAAGGTAGCCACTTCATATACCTCAATCGAACTAATGGAAAGCAAAGAAGCTACGTAGTCCATCACCTCTGGTGAACACCATTTCCACTCAGCTTGCGCTAAATGAAGAATAGGCAATAAGGCCGACTTCTGTTTTCCTTCCGGATAACGGGCAATGATTTTTTTAACTAAGTCCAGCGTTTCTGCTGGGAAAACAATGTTGCTCATGTCTTATGTATCTAACTCTCCTGCAATTACGTTCATTGATGACATCGTTACGATCGCATCTGATAAGGTTGTTCCCTTAATCATTTCAGGGAAAGCTTGGTAATAAATATAACCTGGTCGGCGGAATTTCAAACGATATGGCGTCCGACCTCCGTCAGAAACCAAATAGAAACCTAATTCGCCATTTCCTCCCTCGACCGAATGGTAAACTTCACCTACAGGAGCATCAATTTCACCCATCACAATTTTAAAGTGATAGATTAATGCCTCCATGTTGTGGTAAACATCTTGTTTGTTTGGCAAATAATAATGTGGCGCATCTGCATGATATGGCCCTTCCGGAAGATTATCGATCGCTTGTTGGATAATGCGTAAACTTTGCCACATCTCCTCTTCACGCACTAAGAAACGATCATAGGTATCACCCTTCGTTCCCACAGGCACATCAAATTCAAAATCTTCATACGAAGAATATGGATTCATGGCACGCACATCATAATCAACACCCGCAGCACGTAAATTCGGACCCGTAAATCCATAATTCAAAGCACGCTCTGCGGAAATACCGCCCACATTTTGTGTACGATCCATGAAAATACGATTACGCATAACCATACCTTCAAATTCCTTCAAAGCCGCTGGTAACTCTTTCAACAATTTATGAATCTTCTCGATGGCAACTGGCGTAAAATCACGCTCCATACCACCAAAACGACCCATATTGGTTGTCAAACGCGCTCCGCACATCTCTTCATAAATCTCGTAGATAAACTCGCGCCATTGGTACACATACAAGAAACCTGTCAAGGCTCCCGTGTCCACAGCCAAAATTGAATTACATACAATGTGATCCGTTAAACGAGCAAGTTCCATCATAATCACACGCATATATTGCGCGCGCTTAGGAACTTCAATACCTAATAATTTCTCAACCGTCATGTGCCAGCCCATATTATTAATAGGCGCTGAACAATAGTTCATC
The DNA here is from genome assembly GCA_938008575.1 of uncultured Cytophagaceae bacterium. Classification (GTDB taxonomy): domain Bacteria; phylum Bacteroidota; class Bacteroidia; order Cytophagales; family Spirosomataceae; genus Aquirufa; species Aquirufa echingensis. Next base: position 5,126 of record CALLKB010000219.1, read on the forward strand.
CGGTCAGTTAAGGTTGTGATTTGGTAAAAAGGACGACGCTCCGCAATTTTTTCAAACGCACGGTGGATATACCCCACGGTTTGTTCGGCATCCACAATCGTTTCCCCATCCATCGTTAAGATGTTTTGGAAGATACCGTGTGTGGCAGGGTGCGTAGGACCTAAATTAAGCGTGGATAGCTCATTTACATAAGGACCGCCCTTTTGCGTCTTATCTAAACCTACATTAGGGTTATTTACTAAGGCTACTTCTGACATGCTTTGTCGCTTTTATCGTCCAAATAATTCATCAATTTTATCATGACGCGTCGCATCCTCTAAAGGATATTCCTTACGCATCGGGTGGTAATCCATCTCGTCCATATTCAAGATACGAGTCAAATTAGGATGACCATCAAACAAGATTCCGTAAAAATCAAATGCCTCACGCTCCATCCAGTTGGCCGCAGCATACAAACCTGTGATCGTTGGGAAATGCGGTGCATCAATCGGCGCATAGGCCTTAATCATCAAACGCACATTGTTTTCCAAACTGTGCACATGATAAATAACACCTAATTCTTGCCCTTTGGCATCTGGAAAATGAATACCTGCCAAATCAGTTAAAAACTGAAATTTAAATTCAGGATGTGCATACAAAAAGTGTAACATCGGAACGATGTTGTCTACCCCTGTTGTAAACTGCAAAATACCATGCGACTCGGTCACACCATACACGGCATCCGCACCAAACTGCGCTTGCAATGCATCTGTTATTTGTTGATTCTCCATTATTGTTATTCTATACCGTAAGATGCCAACAAAGCCTTGTATTCCGGCTCGTTTCTACGGCGTGTCGATTCGTTTTTAGCCAATTCCTGGATTTGCATAAAGCCATCCAAAATTTGCTCAGGACGTGGTGGGCAACCAGGCACATAAACATCCACAGGAATGATTCGATCAATGCCTTGTAAAACGGAATATGTATCAAAAATACCGCCTGAACAAGCACAAGCCCCTACAGACAATACCCAACGTGGCTCAGCCATTTGAAGATACACTTGCTTCACTACAGGTGCCATTTTCTTGGAAATTGTACCCATCACCATCAATACATCTGCCTGACGAGCAGAAAAACTCAAACGCTCAGCACCAAAACGGCCAATATCGTAATGAGATGCCATCGTCGACATGAACTCAATCCCGCAACAAGACGTCGCAAATGGCAATGGCCAAAGCGAATTTGCGCGAGCCAGTCCGACTAAATTATCTAAACTTGTTGCAAAAAAACCTGCTCCCTCTACTCCTGGAGGCGCTTCAGCAACTTGAACCGTTGAATTACTCATATCTTATCTATCTGTTGAATACATAAACTTTGGCTGGGCCAATATGTTTATTTTTCCCACTTTAAAATTCCTTTTTTGATTACGTAGACGAAACCGGCCAACAATAAACCCATAAATACGAGCATATCATAAAAACCATTCCATGACAATTCGCGGAAATTAACCGCCCATGGGTACATAAACACGATTTCAATATCAAAAAGCACGAATAAAATCGCCACTAAGAAATACTTAACTGAAATAGGCGTACGCGCATCTCCAATGGATTCAATCCCACACTCAAAGGTATCATCCTTCTTTGCCGAATGGCGCTTAGGACCCAAGGCATGTGTCGCAAACATCGTTGCGAAAATAAAGGCTAATGCTGCCAATAGCTGAACGAATATCGGCAGAAAATCTTGAGGTTGATAGTTCATGACAAAGGCTTATAAAATGAAGCCGCAATTTACTGTATAAAATCTAAAATTTCAGATTTTTGACGAAAAAATCACAGGCAAAAATCAGCCTATTCGACGAAACAAGTATTTTTTCGGCGAGGTACAAAAAATTCAAAAAAATCCTGTAATTTTGTCCGGCAAATAAGAGTAGTTCTTACACTCCATCAAATTATTTGCCATGCTCGATTCCAACAAATTTCTTTTTGAGGCCTTAACATACGATGACGTATTGTTATTACCTGCTTATTCAGAGGTTTTACCTCGTGAGGTTAGCACACAATCTCGCCTAACACGCAACATCACGTTAAATATTCCGATCGTTTCAGCAGCGATGGATACAGTGACAGAAGCCGACTTAGCTATTGCTCTAGCCCAAGAAGGTGGAATTGGAATCATTCATAAGAACATGACAATCGACCAGCAAGCCGCTCAGGTTCGCAAGGTAAAGCGTTCGGAGTCAGGAATGATCATCGATCCCGTTACGTTAAAAGACAACCAAACTTTAGGCGATGCACAACGCATCATGAAGGAATTCAAAATTGGTGGCATTCCGGTGATTGACGACAAAGGTCATTTGGTCGGGATTTTGACCAACCGCGATTTACGCTTTCAAAAGCAAACATCACGTCCTGTAGCTGAAATCATGACCAAAGACAATTTGATCACGGCCAAAGAAGGCATCAGCATGGAAGAAGCCGAGAGCATTTTGCAAGAATACAAAATCGAGAAATTGCCTATAATTGACAAAAACGGCAAATTAATCGGTTTGATTACTTATAAAGATATTTTAAAACGTAAGTCGCACCCATTGGCATCGAAAGATTCCTTAGGCCGACTACGTGTAGGCGCTGCCGTGGGTGTTACGCCTGATTTATTGGATCGCGTGCAAGCATTAGTGAATGTAGGAGTAGATGTCATTAGTATTGATACGGCTCACGGACATTCCAAAGGAGTTATTGACGCATTGAAGTCGGTGAAGAAATCCTTCCCTAACTTAGACGTCATTGTAGGAAATATTGCAACCGGCGAAGCAGCCGTAGCCTTGGCAAAAGCTGGAGCTGATGCCGTAAAAGTTGGTGTGGGTCCAGGAAGTATTTGCACTACGCGTATCATCGCCGGTGTGGGTATGCCCCAATTGACCGCAGTTTACGAAGCAGCAAAAGCATTACAAGCATTTGACGTTCCTGTCATCGCAGATGGAGGTATTCGTTATTCAGGTGATGTGGCGAAAGCTATCGCTGGGGGCGCAAGCACAGTCATGATGGGTTCGTTACTAGCAGGAACCGACGAAGCTCCAGGTGAAATGATTATTTTGGAAGGACGTAAATTCAAATCCTACCGCGGAATGGGTTCATTGGAGGCAATGGAAGATGGATCGAAAGACCGTTATTTCCAAGATGCGGAAGATGATATCAAAAAATTAGTCCCAGAAGGAATTGTAGGCCGCGTACCGTTCAAAGGTTCTGTAACTGAAATTCTATACCAAATGGTTGGCGGATTAAAAGCCGGTATGGGATATTGCGGAGCTTCTTCAATCGAAGCGATGCAACAAGCTAAATTCGTTAAAATCACTTCAGCAGGTGTGAAAGAAAGTCACCCACATGATGTGAGTATCTCGAAAGAAGCGCCGAACTATTCAGCGAAATAAGTTTATTGAATGAAATTAAAAAGGCCTCGTTTATCGCGAGGCCTTTTTTTATGCTTGATAATTCTGAATCGTATCCACGAAACATTGAACTTTGTCGGGATGAATATCCGGATAAACGCCATGCCCAAGGTTCGCAATATAACGTTGTGTCCCAAAGGCTTTCAACATCGCTTTGGTTTCCGCTTCAACGGTTTTGAAATCTCCATAAAGCGCACAGGGATCTAAATTCCCTTGCAAGGATTTATTGGGGCCAACTAATTTTCGTGATTCAGCGATATCCATGTTCCAGTCCAGGCCGATGGTTGCACAATTTAATTGAGCCATTTCTTCACGAGCGAAGAAAGCACCTTTGGCGAAAAGCGTCACAGGCACATCTTGAATGGCATCACAAATCTGTTTTAAATAGGGCGTTGAAAAAGCGCTATACTGCACAGGAGATAAAATACCTGCCCAAGAATCAAAAATCTGCAATAAATTCGCACCCGCTGCAACCTGTGCTTTCAAATAAGCAATGGTGGAATCGGTAATCTTCTGCAATAAGGCATGAGCTAATTCTGGCTCTGCATAGAGCATTTTTTTGGCTTGAGAGAACGTTTTGGAACCTTTCCCTTCTACCATGTAACAAAAGATAGTGAATGGAGCACCGGCAAAACCGATCAAAGGAACGCGACCTGCAAGTTCTTTTTTGACAATTTTAATGGCATCTAAGACATATTTCAAATCCTCTTCCGGATTTGCATCACGTATTTTCGCTAAATCAGCTTTTGAACGAATGACATCTGGAAAAACAGGACCTTTTTGCTCTTCCATTAAGTAGGGTAAACCCATCGCTTCAGGAACAACCAAAATATCTGAGAAAATAATTGCTGCATCTACGCCAAAACGATCAACCGGTTGGATCGTTACCTCCGCCGCCATCTCAGGATTGGTCGCTAAACCTATAAATGAACCTGCTTTCGCACGCACTTCACGGTATTCAGGTAAAATCCTGCCCGCTTGTCGCATCACCCAAACAGGTACGCGTTCCACAGGTAATCCCTGCGCAGCGCGAAGGATGAGGTCGTTTTGTAGTTTTTCCATACGGGGGCAAAGGTAAGAAAAAAAAGTCAGTGGTCAGTTGTCAGTAGACTGTGGTCAGTTAGTTTTTTCGATCTAGCGACTTAGATAAACCGAAAAGCATTTTACCAATTTCATCTACCTCCGTAAAATATTGATGCATCTCCAAATCAGAGAAATAACCTAGTTGAAATCCTAGAAAAAGCATAGATTTGACCTCACTACAAGAGCCTTTGGCAATATATAAAAACCGATTAAAATCTTTAGGAGTAGACCGATCGAATCCTTCGGCAATATTATTTGAGATTGAAACTGACGCTCTTCTAATTTGATTTGAATAGCCAAAATCAGGGTGTTTTTCAAAATGCCGGTAAAGCTTTACTGTGATAACAATTGATTTTTGCCAAACAATTAAATCTTCAAATTTGAGTACTTTCATAGGTAGGATTTTGTGTCACACAAAAAACAAATCAACATTTTAAAACACAAAATCTTCACTTATAATCCAATTAGAATATCAGTATACTAATATGACCGTTGCAATAAATTCTGACCACCGACAACTGGCAACTGACAACCGACCACCGACAACTGGCAACTGACAACCGACCACTGACAACTGACCACTGACAACTGGCAACTGACCACCGACCACTGACAACTGACAACTGACAACCGACCACTGACAACTGACAACTGACCACTGACAACTGACCACTGACAACTGACAACTATTTTCCCTACCTTTGCCTTTCATTAACATTCGCCCGATGGCCCAGATTAACGCAAAATTTGTCACAAGCAACACGGACTTCAAAAATTGTCCGCCAGCAAGATTCCCCGAGTTTGCCTTTATTGGTCGCTCCAACGTAGGAAAGTCATCCCTCATCAATTCCTTGACTTTTCACAAAGGTTTAGCCAAAACATCCCAAACCCCAGGAAAAACCCAATTAATCAACCACTTCATTATTGATGAAAAATGGTATTTGGTCGATTTACCTGGATATGGTTTTGCGAAAGTGAGCAAGGAAAAACGCAAGGAATTCGAAAAAATGATCTTTGATTACCTGATTCACCGCGAAAATCTGACTTGCCTATTCGTGCTTGTAGATATTCGCTTGAAGCCTCAAGCAGTGGATATCGAATTCATGAACCGCATGGTAGAAGACGAAATACCTTTTTACATCGTTTTTACGAAAGCAGATAAATTATCTCAAAAACAAGTCAACGAAAGCGTCGATTTATACAAAAACTTCCTTCTTGAAATGTGGGACGAACTTCCTCCGATTTTCATCACATCGGCAGAAAAACACGTCGGAAGAGAGGATATTTTAAAGAGCATCGAGCAATTAATTCAATCATCCCCTTATAAAATAGGGAAATCTTAATACTTTTGCAGCCATCATTAGCTATAAACACATGGAATTATTAAACGAAGTTGCGCACATTTCTGGTAAACCCGGATTATTTAAAGTGTTAAAACCTACGCGCACAGGAGTAATCGTAGAAACACTCGACGCAGCAAAACAAAAATCAGTCGTAGGCGGCCAAACAAGAATTTCTGTCTTGAAAGACATCTCGCTTTACCTTGCCGACCACCAAGATAGCACGTTGCCTCTTGCCGATTTGTTTTTACAGATCCATGCAAAATTCCAAGGTTCTTTACCTTTGGAGCCTAAAAAAGCAGCTGATGCAGAATTATTTGCAATCATCGCTGATGTAGTTCCTAACTACGATTCAGATCGCGTTTTTGCTTCTGATATCAAGAAAATCTTAAGTTGGTACCTGATTCTTTTCACGTACGTTCCTGAA
>CALLKB010000220.1 GCA_938008575.1 uncultured Cytophagaceae bacterium
TAAAGCTGTTACTAATTCTGGAGAAGCTACGAAAGCATATGTATTCGGATTGCCATCTGCTCTCTTTGCAAAGTTTCTATTGAATGAATGAACGATAGTGTTCTTTTCTCCTTTTTCTGCACCTGGACGAGCCCATTGACCAATACATGGTCCACATGCATTAGAGAATACAGTTGCGCCGATTGTATTGAACGTATCAATAAAACCGTCACGCTCAATTGTATAACGAACTAATTCAGAACCTGGTGTGATTGTAAACTGCGCTTTGGTTTTTAATCCTTTGGCAGCTACTTGTTTTGCTAACGATGCCGCGCGCGCAATATCTTCATATGATGAATTGGTACATGAACCGATCAAACCAACCTCTACTTTTGTAGGCCAACCGTTTTTCTCGGCTAATTCTTTCATTTTTGAAATTGGCGTTGCCAAATCCGGTGTGAAAGGACCATTTAAGTGTGGTTCTAATGTATCTAAATCGATTTCGATTACCTGATCAAAATATTTCTCTGGATTAGCGTAAACCTCAGGGTCAGCCGTTAGGTGCTCACGTACTTGATCTGCCATCGCTGCAACATCTGCACGACCTGTAGATTGTAAGTAACGCGCCATTGAATCATCGTAACCGAATGTTGATGTCGTTGCACCAATTTCCGCCCCCATGTTACAAATGGTTCCTTTACCCGTACATGACATTGAAGTTGCTCCTTCACCGAAGTATTCAACCACACATCCTGTACCACCTTTTACTGTTAAAATACCAGCTACCTTTAAGATAACATCTTTAGGAGCAGTCCAACCATTTAGTTTACCTGTTAATTTAACACCGATCAACTTAGGGAATTTCAATTCCCAAGCAAGTCCTGCCATGACATCACAAGCATCAGCACCACCCACTCCGATTGCGATCATACCTAATCCACCTGCATTAACCGTGTGTGAGTCAGTACCAATCATCATTCCACCTGGGAAGGCATAATTTTCCAAAACTACTTGGTGAATAATACCAGCGCCTGGTTTCCAGAAACCGATACCGTATTTATCAGAAACCGATGACAAGAAATCGTAAACCTCTTTATTTTTATCTACTGCAACCGCTAAATCTGTCGTTGAAGCAACTTTAGCCTCAATTAAGTGATCACAGTGTACCGTAGAAGGTACTGCTACTTGAGGGCGACCCGCTTGCATAAATTGCAATAAGGCCATTTGAGCCGTTGCATCTTGCATAGCTACGCGATCTGGTGCGAAATCTACATATGAGTTTCCACGTGCGTAAGCAGTAGACGGTGTTCCTTCCCATAAATGGCTATAAAGGATTTTTTCAGTTAACGTAAGCGGCTTACCAGTTAATGCACGTGCTGCTGCGATGCGAGCCGGCATTCTTTCGTAAACAGCTTTGATCATTTCAATGTCAAAGGCCATGTTAATAATTTTTATATAAGAAATTGCTCGCAAAATTAATAGATTCGCTTGAAAATTGCCAATTTTGAAGGCTATGATTTCCTTTCAATTTTATTTTATTGAAATTTGGCAATCGTTTCCCTGTTAAATAATGTTTTTGGCTGCTTTGATAGCCGATTAAGCCTATTCAGTTTGAAAGTTATCTATCGTTTGTTTTTCATTTTACTGATTTGTACACCGCAATGGATGTGGGCACAAATGAATGATTTTCAGGCGGTTGTTGATCTAGCAATTGCGAAAGCACCTAACCATGCGGCTCAAATACGGCATCTGCAATTTGATGTAGAAATTGCCGAAAAGGGCCGATTTGACCATTTCCCAAATCTAGGAAAGCAAAGGCTTCAAAAATTAGAGGGCATTAAGATTGGCCAGTGGTACGGGAAGCAAACAAATTCACATGTTTACTTAGGTGCCATGAATCAGTTGATTCATGAAATTCATGCCGTTCAAGGAAATCAAATTAAGTACCCGCGCCCTACCCTATTTTTCTGGTCGGATTTTTATCAAGATTTTGTAGGTACCCAATGTGTTTCTCCTTTAAACTATCAAGCTAGGAGTTATTATCAATTTACATTTAAACAAACTTTTCTTTTACAGGGCCAGGCGGTTTACCAATTTACGGTAAGTCCTAAAATGAAAGCTGATCGATTGTTCTCAGGGATTATCACACTGAGCCAAGAAGGTATGTTTGTAGGGTTTGATGGTACGGTGGAGTCAGATGCGATTGATTATCGCATTCATATTCAAAATCAATATAAGTATGAGAGTTGGTTGCCCCAAGAAGCTAATTTTAATGTAAAAGGTGGGGTTTTGGGCATTACAGGAGAATACGAGATTCAAGAGAATGTAAAAGGCGATATTCAATTTTGGCAACCCAGTGTACATGATTTTGAAAAACCGAAAGACATCAAAGAAATCCTTAATATTTCTGAACGCGCTTTTGATGAAACATTTGCGAGCCAATTGTTGGCTAATTTCCATCAAGGCTTAATCCGTAAGTGGAAACAACGGCCCCAATCGGCGCTTGTGACTGTTGATTCAGTGAAAATTGTGCCGATAAAGGATGTTCTGCCAACGAACAATGCATTTTTTCCTGCCCCTATAGACTCTTCAAGTATTGCCTATTTTGATACCTTACGGAGGAGTCCTTTTCGCATCGACCAATTGATTTTTAGTAAGTCGTTTTATTTCGGGAAACGAAAGGGCGATTTTTATCCATTTGAAATTTATTATAAATCCCCTGTTTTTGATTCCAATTTTAACACCGTCGAAGGTTTTGTTGCAAACTCTGCTTTGGTCTTTCGGAAACGATGGGCGCGTTATCGGATGATGGAGGCAGAGGTTTTAGGCAGACGATCATTTGGCTTAAATCGAAATACAGGATATGTCAAATTAAGATACAAAACAGAAAATTTTGATATCTCCGCCACTCAAGGGGATTTTGTAGCACAATACAATCCTGATAATACGATTTCACCCGAAATGAATTCGCTTTCAACTTTGTTGTTGAAAAACAATCAAATGAAGATTTACCGCAAGCAATATTGGAATATTTCCTTAATCAAGCGTTTTTCTTCACGCCTTTTCATTAAGGCCTATGCGGAATCTGCATTGAGATCGCAAATGGATAATACGACGGGTTATTATTGGGTTAATTATTTAAATCGTGCATTTAGCAGTAATAACCCAACGAACGTGGAAAACCTAAAAGAAGGTTTTGAAAGTAATCAAGCCTTTATTACCCAGTTTTCAGTGGGTTTTAGGCCATTTTTGACACAATCATATTTGAATTCGACCCGTCAAAGTGATTGGGGATCTTCGCCCTTGATTCAAGTAAAATATCGTGCCGGTTGGCCTGAGGTCTTTGGTTCAAAAGTTGATTTTCAAATGCTTGAATTATCTTATGTTCAAAACTTAGCGCTATCACCTTGGGCGAAATCAGGTTTTGTATTAAATGCAGGAACATTTTTTGGTCATTCTCCCGAATATTTTTTGGATTATAAACACTTTAATGGTGGACTCAATCTTATTCAAACGGGTGATATGTTGGCCTCCCAGCGGCTTATAGGATACTATCAGAATTTTACAACCGGTGCCAATCAGCGTTTTAATGTGAATCATTACGCTTATAGCACGTCTGGAAATTTTGTTGAGGCCTTATCGCAATTTCAGTTCTCAAACTTGTGGTTGAAACCTTTGTTGGGGACCAAGAAGGCTTATGTCAAAGAATTATTAATTGCGAATGCAGTATATCTGCCTAAGCAAAATTTGTTTTATCAGGAGTTAGGATATGGTTTGGATGGTGTCATTAAGGTCTTGCGTTTGGAGGCGATTGCCAATTTTTCAAATGGGTCTTTTAATTACATTGGATTCCGTGTCAACATTAATTCGCGAATTCGAATTGGTAATATTCCTGAATAATATGATTTTTTAGATTTTTTTTGGTGCTTTCGCTGTAATTGTAAACAAATACATTTTAAGCACCTATATTTGAGGTCATTTCGAAAATTTAACCTGAAACATTTATCTGATGGCAAAAAATTTGGTCATAGTTGAGTCCCCCGCAAAAGCAAAAACGATAGAAGGTTATTTGGGCAAGGATTTTATTGTAAAATCTTCTTTCGGTCATGTGCGGGATTTACCTACCAAAGGTGATAAGGTCATTGATGTAGAAAATGATTTCACGCCTACTTATGTCGTTTCTTCGGATAAGACACAAGTCATTTCGGAATTAAAGAAATTAGCTAAATCATGTGAGGAAGTTTGGTTAGCGACTGACGACGACCGTGAGGGAGAAGCGATTTCTTGGCACTTAAAAGAGGCCTTAAATTTAAAAGATAATACAAAGCGAATCGTATTTCGTGAGATTACGAAATCAGCCATATTAAAGGCGATTGAGCAACCTCGTGCGATTGATATGGATTTGGTGAATGCGCAACAAGCCCGCCGAATCATGGATCGTTTAATCGGTTTTGAGCTATCTCCAGTTCTTTGGTCTAAAGTTCAAAAAGGTTTATCTGCCGGACGTGTGCAATCCGTTGCGGTTCGGTTAATCGTAGAACGTGAGCGAGAAATTGAACATCATGCTAGTATCGCTACTTTCAAAGTTAGTGCACTATTTGATCTTCCAGGTAAAAAAGTCTTGAAAGCTGAATTAGCTAAGAATTTTGCCAAAGAAGGTGATGCCTTGGAATTTTTGAAGAAATGTGTGGGTGCAACATTTTCAATTAAAAGTCTAGAAACGAAGCCGGCTAAAAAGACGCCAGCGCCTCCGTTTACGACATCTACGCTCCAACAAGAAGCGTCGCGTAAGCTAGGTTATGCGGTTGCTACGACTATGTCGATTGCACAAAAATTGTATGAATCAGGTCGTATTTCCTATATGCGTACCGATTCAACAATGCTTTCACAAGAAGCACGTGACAAGGCAAAAGCAGCAATCGAATCGAATTATGGTGAGAAATTTCATCATGCCCGTCAGTTTAAAACCAAGTCTGATAGCGCACAAGAGGCTCACGAAGCCATCCGTCCAACGGATTTTGGCCTATCTACCCTATCTGGGGATTCGCGTGAACGTAAATTATATGAGTTGATCTGGAAGCGTTCGATTGCTTCACAGATGTCGGATGCTTTACTCGAAAGAACAACGGCTCAAATTGAAATATCAACGACGACTGAAGTTTTAGTTGCTCAAGGTGAGGTTATTGCTTTTGAAGGATTTTTAAAAGCTTATTTAGAAGGAAAAGACGAGGAGGAAGAGGATGAGAACAAAGATATGTTGCCTCCATTAGCGGTTGGACAAATCTTACAATTAGATGAATTAAAAGCTCAGGAGCGTTTTTCACGTCCAGCTCCGCGTTATACAGAGGCCAGTTTGGTTAAGGCTTTGGAAGAAAAGGGCATCGGTCGGCCATCTACATATGCGCCTACCATATCCACGATTATTAAGCGTGCTTATGTGGAGAAAGAAGATCGTGCTGGTAAGGAAAGAACTTACCAAACATGGACGTTGAAAGATGATGAAATTGCGGGAGTAAAGGCAACTGAAATGGTTGGTGCTGAGAAATCGAAATTATTCCCAACCCACATTGGAACTTTGGTTACAGATTTCCTTGTGGAGAATTTTCAAGATGTGGTCGATTATACATTTACCGCTGAAATGGAAAATGAATTTGACCACATTGCGCAAGGAAAATTGCCTTGGGTTAAGTTGATGAAGGACTTTTATGGTTCTTTCCACAAAACGATTGAAGATAGTAAAGGCATAGCTCGCAGTTCTGTAGGTGGTGGCCGTGAATTAGGTTTAGATCCTGAAACGGGTAAAAAGATTTCTGTTCGTTTAGGGAAATTTGGCCCATTTGTACAATTGGGTGAGTCGGGAGAAGAGGATAAACCGGTATTTGCCAATTTGGGTAAAAATCAATCGATTGCTACGCTAAGTTTGGATGAGGCGATCGCTTTACTTGCTCGACCAAAATTACCTCGTGAGATTGGTATTTTAGATGATAAGCCTGTGGTGATTGGTGCTGGTAAATTAGGGCCATACATAAAATACGATGGTAAATTCACCAGTTTGCCTGAACCGAATGATCCTTTTACGATTGAATTAGATCAAGCCGTTTTAGTAATGCAAGCAGCTCAAAAAGCAGCTGAATCAGCGGGGTTGGGTTATTTTGAAGATCAATTAATTGAAACGGGTAAAGGCCGTTTTGGCCCTTATGTCAAGCATAATGGTAAATATATTTCCTTGAGTAAAACGGATAATTTAGCTTCTCTGACACAAGAGCGAGCTATTGAATTGATTTTAGCGAAACGAAATTCAGAAGCCAATAAGATCATTAAGGAATTCCCTGAGAATGCAGCCATTAAGGTCGTGAATGGCATGTATGGTCCTTACATTCAAATCGGTAAACGAAATGTAAAGATTCCGAAGGATCAAGATCCAGCTAGTTTAACATTGGAAGATTGTATCGCATTAGGTGATGCAGCTCCAGCTCCTAAAAAGACAACAAGAAAAAAATAAGATATGAGTCAGATTATTGATGGAAAAATGGTCGCTGAATCCATGAAAGCGTCCATTGCAAAAGAGGTTCAAGAATTAGTTGCTTCAGGTAAGCGTGCCCCCCATTTAGTTGCCATTCTTGTAGGTAACAATGGCGCATCTGAAACTTATGTGGCGAATAAAGTGAAATCTTGTGAAGAATTAGGTTTTGCCTCTACCCTTTTGCGTTTTGATCCATCGATTAGCGAAGCAGAATTATTGCAAGCTGTAATAGAAGTGAATAACAATCCCGAAATGGATGGATTAATTGTTCAATTACCTCTTCCTAATCACATCAATCCTGACCGTGTGATGGAAACGATTCATCCTTCCAAAGATGTAGACGGTTTCCACCCGATTAATATTGGTCGGATGGCGAAAGGATTGCCCGCTTATATTTCCGCTACCCCTCAAGGTGTTTTGGATTTATTAGCTTACTACAAGATTGAAACGGCAGGAAAGCATTGCGTAGTTGTAGGTCGTAGTCAAATTGTAGGTTTGCCCATGTCTATTTTAATGCAACGCAATCATCCACAAGGAAACTGTACGGTTACATTGACACATTCGCGTACAGCAAATTTGGAGGAGATGTGCCAACAAGCCGATATTATTATTGCGGCATTAGGTAAGCCTGAGTTTATCACTGCAGCACACGTTAAACCTGGCGCAGTGGTTATTGACGTAGGTTTGACACGTGTGGAAGACGCTAGCAAAAAATCTGGTTTCGCTTTAAAAGGTGATGTTGATTTTGATTCCGTATTCCCAATCTGTTCTTACATCACACCTGTACCTAAGGGCGTAGGTCCAATGACGATTGTTTCCTTGATGAAAAACACCCTTTTGGCTGCCAAAGGAGTGATTTATCCAAAGAACTAAGCCTTATACAAATAGCGATGGAAAACTCCCAATGGGAGTTTTTTGTCGTATTGGTCATTTAGGTATAATTCACCGGATTCTGCCGTTTCTGGCACATTGAAAATGCCATTAACTAAATTCTCTACGACCAAGGTAGAAAAGCCTAATGAATAGACGTTAGTCAATAAAATGTGTTCCTTAGGATCGAGAATTTCTTTTACTGAGCGCAACATATCGTCTATCTGTTCTTCCAAAACCCATTTTTCTCCATCTGGTCCACGACCATAAGCCGGAGGGTCTAGCAACACACCTTGGTAGAAATTACCTCTTCTAGCCTCGCGTTTAACGAATTTTAGAGCATCTTCTGCCATCCAGCGGATTGAATCCAATTGCGATACTTCCATGTTTTCGCGCGCCCAAGATAAAACTGGTTTTACCGAGTCTACGTGCGTGACATCGGCACCCATTTGTCGGCATACTAAACTTGCCCCACCTGTGTAAGCAAATAGGTTTAATATCTTAGGTTTTGGATTAATAAGTAAGGGAATGTTTTTGGCTAAAAACTCCCAATTAGATGCTTGTTCTGGAAATAAGCCTACATGTTTAAAAGAAGAAAGGCTGATTTTTAATTTTAAATCTAAATGCTCCGACTGATACGGAATAAACCATTTATCAGGTACTCCTTTTTTGATATCCCATACTCCACGTTCAGTACTTCCCTTCTCTTTTTTAAAATGCGCATTTGCCTTGATTGACCAAAACTCTTCCGATAATGATTTAGACCATAGCGCCTGAGGTTCTGGTCTGCGAACGACAAATTCACCAAACTGCTCAAGTTTTTCAAATCCGCCTGAATCGATTAATTCATAGCTCTTTCCCCAATTTTGAGGTGTTTCAATGGCGATAGATTGGTGATTATTTGACATTAAGGCTTAAATTGAATTTTGTTTAAATAGAAAACTTGGCGTTTCCCTTCTGTTTGATTAACAATATTTTGTGTTCCGTAAGCTAAAAAATAGGTGTTATACCAATAGGTTAAATCGGAATCAGCTGATTTTTTAACTCGATCACCTTCTAAATTGGTTTCGATGTCCAAGGTATTTTCCGTTTCAGTAGCTCCATGATCGCGAATGATTTTGGAGATTATTTGGTTATCCTTGCTGTAACTTAAAATGATTTGATCCTCCTGAACGGATGTTTTTAATTTTTGTATAAGCTTCGGTTCTTTTAAATCATGCAGCGAAATACAATGATCCCACAATAAATTACCTTGTGCATCTAATTCGGCAATCACAGCATGCGTATAAACCCATCCGTCAAATTGTTGCTGGTTTCCATAATAATTATAACCTCGATATCCCCACGGGCTGTAATAGCTTGAAAAAGGTGAATATAAACCATAATTTCCATAGCCCCAGCGATAAGGATTGTACATCATGCTCCAAGGAGAATAAAAGCCACTCATCGTTGTCATCCCTGGAAAATAACCTCCCCCGTAAGGGCCAAAGTTGGCATATTTATAATCAGGATAAAATGCTTCTGCCACAATTATGTAATGATCTCCTTTGCGGATAATATCATGCATTAGTAGTCGGTAATCCAAGCGTAAATCCTCCCCTTTTTCCTCTTTATCTTTAATTTTTTTAGCTTGTCTTTCAATTTGTTTAGGGCTTAAGAAATTGAAAAAATTACTGAATTTGGTAAAGCTCGTATAGCTTGAATTGGTTAATTCACCATCTAGAAATGATTGAAAATAAAGTCCTTGTGAACTTGGCCCCTTAGATGAACCAATCGTGTTTTTGTGCCCATAGGTACCTACCACGACTTGCAAAGAATCATTGATTTGTGCCGATTTGGCATTCATCATCGCATATTCATCATTGGGTTTCATTAAAACCTGGCTGACTTGATTTCCATCTTCATCAAATGATTTGAGGATTAATTGGTAATCTTTAGCCTTTTTCCCAACTGAATAGGTGACATTGATTTGTTGGTATGCCGTATCTAAATCCATCGATTGAATTTCAGCTTGTCCTTTTACGATGGCAGGTAAAATGCGGGTCTTTTTTTCGTTCAGATTCGTATACAGAATGACGGGTTGAGAATTTACCATGCCCGCGATGAAAAGCGAAGCATTTAACGCTTTGAAATTGGATATTTCAATTCTGTCAACTGAAATGATTTGGTATTTATCAACCTTTCCTTTTTCGGTATTCACGCGAAAAATGACATAAGAGTTACTCTTGAATCGACTAAATAAAAGATATAAATCATCTCCATCGTAACTATGCGTCACATAATCTTGATTGGATTCAATAGTTGCATTCGAAGACCATTCTTGTTCTAAATTGGTTGAAAACTTACTAAGGTTGAATGCTTGTTTATTTAATTGGCTGAGTAGAATGACACCTTTATTCCCAATGGGAATCGTAAAAGTCTCCACTTGATTTGATTCTTGCGGGAATTCAACGCGTTTATTCGTTTGAGCATTTCCTTGTAAAATGAACATGAGAACTGCGATAAGAATCAAAAAAGCCTTTTTCATATTATTCAGTTAAACTTAGTATGATGTCAAACTCTGCTTTTTGAACGGGTGTTACAGACAAGCGCGATTGTTTAATTAACGCTAGTGAACTAAGTCTTTCGTCGGCCTTCATCGATTTCAATGTGACCGTCTTATTGAATTTCTTGACGGGAACCAATTCCACGACAACCCATCTAGGATCTTCGGTGGTTGGATCTTGGTAAAATTCTTTGCTTACTTCCGCTAGGCCAACAACCTCCATGCCTTCGTTTGAGTGGTAAAAAAACACCCAATCGCCTTTTTGCATGGCTTTCATGTTATTCCGCGCTTGGTAATTGCGAACGCCATCCCAAACAGATTTTCCCTCTTTAACGAAATCATCCCAAGAATATTTGAATGGTTCTGATTTTACGAGCCAATAATTCATACTTATGGGAATTTAGGGAATTTAGAGAAGTCTGGTTTACGCTTTTC
>CALLKB010000221.1 GCA_938008575.1 uncultured Cytophagaceae bacterium
AAGCAAGGCTTCTAAATAAAGTTATATTTTTTTGTTTTTTTTATCTGGGCTTTACTCAAATTGTTCATAGCCAAATAGATAGAAAGCAAATTCATTTGGCAGATTCTTTATTTAAATCCAACCGACTGCTCGAAGCCGAACGCATTTACCTGAAGAACTTGAATCCAAATTCCAGTGAATTCGAAAATATTCAGTTCAAATTAGCCTACATCGCCAAAGTAAAAAATGACTGGGTCAGCGAATTGTATCGCCTTTCCAGCATTCACGCAAAACAAAATACACCCGCCATAGCAAATCGTTTGGCGGAAATAGGAGAGAAGCAACAACTCGACGGTTACGCCGTGTCTCTCATCGATCAAATCGAATGGATCTATTTCTCCATTTTCCCTTACTTATTGGGCATTTTATTACTCCTCGGCCTATACGCCATCATCATTCTGTTTCGCAAATACCTGCGCAATAGTCGGATCCCGCGTACTCAATTGGTCTTCCTTAGTGCTTACCTTATATTTCTAGGTTTATTCACGAACCTACCCGGCTTATTACGTTTTGGCATTATTACCAAGGATAAAGCCTACCTGCGCGCACATGCATCTTCAGCCGCGCCTGTCATGCAGATTCTCAAGAAAGGAAATCGTGTGAACTATTGGAACACCCAAGATATTTGGGTAACCTGTATTGTCAATGGCCAAGTGGGCTATATCAAAGCCAGTGATTATTCGGCGATCAACTAAAGATGCAAGAGCTCAAAGCTCAAATCCATCAAAATATCTCGGTCTGATTCCGCCGCACCGATGATACCCTTGAATTTCAAGTCGGCATTTTTAATCGCCTCTAGCATCCTTACCACCTTCGCAATCGGATAATTACGCTTCGCCGTGACATAATCTCGGACAAAATAAGGATTAACTCCAATCTCTTTGGCTAATTCATTATCCGACAAAGAACCCAAATCATGAACCATCAATACTTTAGAAAATGTCCCAAACAAAGTCGCCAATAGAATAGGTAAGGGGTTTTGTTTGGTATTATCGGCCAAATAAAACGCTATTTTCTGCGCTTTGGCCACATTTCGTTGCATCAAAGCCGCTTGATATTCAAAAACATTATACTCCCGACTAATCCCCACATATTTCTCAACCTCCTCAGGACCAATCTCAGCGCCCGCGGGGCAATTGACAATCAATTTATCCGCCTCATGCGCCATGCGCTGCAAATCGGTGCCCACATAGGAAACCATCAATTCCAAAGAAGATGCCTGAATCCCGAGCTTGTGTTGGGCCAAATAATCCTTCAACCACGAACCCACTTGGCCGTCCTTAACCTTTTTGGAACAAACAACGACACCATTCTTTTCGAGCAGCGTAAGGATTTTGGCCTTTTCATTCACCAAACTCTTGATCGTAAAAACCAAAAGCGTAGATTCCGTAGGTCGCGCACAATAATCCTCCCAGGCTTTCATGTCCTCATTGCCTTTGGCTTCTTTTCCTTTGGCCAAAGCCTCTAAAAAACTGGCTTCTTTGACAATAATGACCTGTTTATCCGCCATCATCGGGTAACGCCGCGCATAGGAAATCACAGAACCCATGGTTTGATCCTTACCAAAAAGCACAAATTGATTGAAACTCTTCTCGGATTCCGTCAGTACCTGCTCCTCAAACGCATCGGCCAATTGGTCGATAAAAAACGACTCATCTCCATGTATTACATAGATAGGCGCGTATTTTTTCGCTTTGATGTCTTTAAGTACTTCTTGAATCGTTTTTTGCATGGCGGGCAGTTGTCAGTTATCTGTTGTCAGTGGTCAGAAGACTAGGAACTCGATTTTATATTATTTTCAAAGATAATTATTTTTCATCACTGACCACAAGCAACTGACCACTAGCAACTGACCACTGACAACTGACCACTAGCAACTATAATCTCTTTTTGCTACCTTTACCCCTCAAATCAAAACACCCTTTCATGCAAATTGCACCTAATTCCGTTGTTTTCATCTCGTATGAATTAGCATTCCCAGATGAAAATGGCCAACCGGATGTCGTTGAAATCGTAGATGAAAACGAACCGATGGTATTTATCCATGGCTTAAGTGGCCTACCAGAAAGCTTCGAAGCGAATTTACTGGGCCTAAAAGCAGGGGATAGCTTTAATTTCAACATCGCAGCTGAAGATGCTTACGGGAACATTGATCCCAATGCCATCATATCTTTACCAAAGTCAATTTTTGAAGTGGATGGCCAAAAAGCCGACGATATCCTAAAAGTAGGTAATTACATCCCGATGACGGATGATCAAGGAAACCGCATGCAAGGTATGGTCGTTTCCATTGGCGATGACCATGTTATGATGGACTTCAACCACCCTTTGGCAGAAAAAGAATTAATTTTTACTGGAAAAGTTATCAAAATCAGAGAAGCTACCGCCGACGAAATCGCGCACGGACACGTGCATGGTGAGGGAGGAGTTCATCATTAAGAGTTAAGAACTAAGAGTTAAGAATTAAGAGTTAAGAGTTAAGAACTAAACGTTGAAATTTTAAAAAAAACTCTTCACTCTTAACTCTTCACTCTTAACTAAAAAGATATGAAACCCTCCTTCGACTCCATCTACATGGATTTAGCACAGAGTTTAGCACTTCGTTCGCATTGTACGCGGGCGCAGGTAGGAGCTGTGTTGACCA
>CALLKB010000222.1 GCA_938008575.1 uncultured Cytophagaceae bacterium
ACATGAGTCGGGCGAAGATTTTTCAACCCGCGAAGTAAAGAATATTTTACGCGAATTGATTGAGCATGAGCCCGCAGGACATGCTTATTCGGATGAGGAATTAGAAGGTTTATTGGCTGAAAAGGGATTTGTGGTAAAAAGAAGAACGGTCGCTAAATATCGCGAGCAATTGGGGATTCCAGTAGCCCGACTTCGAAGGAAAATGGAATAAGGCCACATAGGTATTTTGCGATTTTATACTACCTTGTGATTTCTAAACCTTATTTATTCATGAAAAGTATATTGCTCCTGGGCATGTTGGTCCCATCCTTGTTATTAGCTCAAGAAATTAAAGTCCCTTCGGGATTCCGTGTCACGGAAATAGCCAAAGATCAAGGTTCTGCGCGTCATATCACCGTTTCGAAACAAGGGCATGTGTATGCTAAATTATCCAAATTAAAAGATGGAAATGGAATCGTCCAATTGAAAGATACCGATCAAGATGGCGTTTTTAATGAACAAACCTTGTTTGCTTCCTATCCAGGAACTGGCATCATGATTGATGGGGACTATTTATATGCCTCATCGAATAAAGGGGTATTCCGTTACGCACTTAATGCAAAAGGTGAGGTAGCAGATTTCAACAAACCTGAAACAATCGTCGATGGTTTACCAGATCATGGTCGGGATAATGCCAAACCATTTGTTTTCGATCAAGGCAAAAAACATATCTATGTGACAATCGGATCTTGGAATGACCCTTGTCGTGTGCCTG
The DNA here is from genome assembly GCA_938008575.1 of uncultured Cytophagaceae bacterium. Taxonomy (GTDB): domain Bacteria; phylum Bacteroidota; class Bacteroidia; order Cytophagales; family Spirosomataceae; genus Aquirufa; species Aquirufa echingensis. Next base: position 755 of record CALLKB010000222.1, read on the forward strand.
GAACAGGTCAAGGAATGAACCCATGTGCGATATTGGATTCGGCGGGGGGAGTTTGGCGATTTGATGCAGCTAAATTGAATCAAGGCTTTGCGGATGGGACGCGATTTGCGACTGGTTTAAAGAATGCGGTAGGTATTACGTGGAATAATGCGACAAAGTCTTTGTTTGCGATGGCCCACGGAAGAGGGCAGTTTCACGATTTTTATCCACAGTATTATACACCAAAACAGAGCCAAGAGCTTCCTGCCGAAGCGATGTATGAATTCAAAAAGGCGGGTGATGATGCGGGCTGGCCTTATATTTATTACGATCACTTCCAAAAGAAAAAGATCGTCGCTCCGGAATACGGTGGGGACGGAAAGAAGACCGGAGGTCAAAATGCACTCGATCCAGTGGTTGCATTTCCAGCGCATTTAGGGCCTAATGACTTACTTTTTTACACAGGAAATAGCTTCCCAGCTCGCTATAAAAATGGGGCTTTCATCGCATTTCATGGGCAATCGGCTGAATTAAAGAAGGGATATTTCGTTGCTTTTGTGCCGTTCAAGAATGGAAAACCGTCAGGACCATGGGAGATATTTGCGGATAATTTTTCAGGTCAAGATTTAGCAAAACCAACCGGACCTATCGAACACAGACCTTGCGGCTTAGCACAAGGACCGGATGGTTCCTTGTTTGTTAGCGACGATTTGAATGGGAGTATTTGGCGAATTAGCTACAAGAAATAACTATTTCAAGGCTTTCTGCAACACTTTTATATTTCCATCTATGGCTGTAGGATCATAGGTTAATCCTAGGATTTTGGCCACAAAAG
>CALLKB010000223.1 GCA_938008575.1 uncultured Cytophagaceae bacterium
CCGATGTTTCTAGTGAATTTTAAATCGCGTGCCATTTTAAAAGGTTAATTATGAAATGATTTTTTAATCCGTTTGCTAATTATCAAATACTTGGACAATGTTTTGTCTAGGTACTCGTTTAGGGGTGCAAAATTACTGAAACTTAATTAAATACAAAAATATTTTACAGATGTTTAATGCCTTTTTACAATTGCTTTACCCAAAGCTCTGTTTCGCTTGCGAAGACCCCCTTTTTGAGTCGGAAGATTTTATATGCACCTATTGCCGAATCTCCTTAGCGCGAGTCGATTATGCGGATAATTCACCCTGGTGGCTACGTGCGAAGTTTGATGGTTTATTTACTTATTCAGAGGTTCAAACCTTTTTTATCTTTGCCGCCGGCGGACGCGTACAGCACCTCATGCACGCAATCAAGTACAAAGGAGCCCAAGACTTAGGGAAGTTCTTAGGATTTTGGGCAGGTCAATCATTGAAAAAGTCCCATTTTTTCCAAGAAGTTGATTGTGTCATCCCCATTCCTTTGCATGCCAAAAGGCTTCGCGAAAGAACCTATAACCAAGCGGAATGTATCGGAAATGGCCTCGCCTCGGGATTGCAAATTCCCATACTCCCACTTGGTCTACAGAAATCCCTGCAATCCCATTCACTCATCGGACAGGATCGTTCTCACCGATTTGAATTATTGAAAGATTCATTTGAGGTACTTGCTGATGTACGAGGCAAGCATATTTTGATCGTGGATGATACCTTGACCACCGGCGCAACGTTATTAGCCGCCGCAGAAAAAATAAAGGCTGCCGGTGCAAAGGAGGTTTCCTTTTTCACACTAGCAGCCTTGAAATAAGCTTCTTATTATTTGTTTGTGCCCGCAGAAATCATCGCACAACGGAATCCAATCGTTGCCGTTGCAGAATCCTCATCCAAGAAACGACGTGAGCCTGGAGCTAACCAATATGCCACATCCGCCCAAGAACCGCCTTTGTATACACGAACTTTGTTCGTAATCAACGATTGATTGTTTTTGCTATCGTAACGTGACTCTTTATCTTCTTTGTCATTCCGACGAACCGGGTTCAAATCATTAAAGTCTTGGAAAGATAATGGACGATACAAATCTTGCACCCACTCATTTACGTTTCCTGCCATTTGGTATAAACCGAAATCATTAGGCGCATATTTGTAAATCTCTGCCGTAATAATCGCTCCGTCATTCGACTTACCAGCGATACCCGCATAGTCACCACGTCCACGCTTGAAGTTGGCTAGCATCGTTCCACGACCTTTTCCAGATGACTCACGCAACGATGGCCCATCCCAAGGATAGATACGTTGGTTTACTTGATTCTCATCTTGTTGTTGCGTACCAATCATCGCCTTCGCAGCATATTCCCACTCCGCTTCCGTAGGTAGTCGGTAAGATGGTAAAACACGACCTGATTCGATCGTCAATCGGGCATTGGTATTTGTACGAGGTGCCGCTGCTGTTGTAGCTGCCCCTGCTGCAGATTTCTTAGGTAATTTGATTTTGGATGCAGGCGCTGCAGCTAAATTATTATTAACAGCTGCCGTTCTCCAGATGCAATAATCTGTCGCTTGTTTCCAAGAAACACCTACAACAGGATACATACGGAAACCTGGAAAACGTAAATATTGCTCTACGTATGGATCATTAAAGGCCAAATCATTACGCCAAACAGTTGTGTCAGGCAATGCTGATTCGTAAAAATCTTGCGTCGAATCCTTCTTGACAGCGTTCAAATATTCCAAATAATGCACGTTGGCAATCTCCGTTTCATCCATGTAAAAAGATTGAACAGACACCGTACGCTCAATATTGTCATGCAAGCCCAAGACATCCTCTTCCAAAGAACCCATCGTAAAACGGCCTCCTTCAATGAAAACTAAGTTGGGTCCTGTTAATTGTCCCGTAAATTTCTTGTCTACCTGAAAACCGTTTTTGGTATTGTAGGCTAATCCGGTTGTTGTTGAAACATTACCGATATTGACACTGTTGGGTTTTGAACCACTTGCAAGTCCACCTTTCAAGCCACCTGGGCAAGAAGTCAACATGAATAAGCTAGCACAAAGGCCTAGTACATTTAATAATTTAGCAATCATCTATATGCTCTTTCGTCAGAATTTGAAAAACAAAGGTATAAAAATCAACTTAATCCTGCTATGCTAACCCAAAATATCCACCAAAATTGTGTTTAATTCTGGTATGGTGCTTATTCTGTCCACTTGTAAAATCATTTTTCCTGATTTTTCTCTAAGCTGACATTGGCCTTTTTTGCCATTCACAAATTGGATTACCTTCAGCACAAGCTCCTGCGGAATCTCTTGAGAAACGAAATACAATTTCAATATATTGCTCTTCAAGGTGATTTTTTCCACCCGCAATACTTGCGCCTTCCAGCGGCAACGCACTAAGTCAATCATGTCTTGTACTTCTACAGGCATTTTACCAAAACGATCTTCCATCTCCGTGATGAATCCAGTTAAACTCGTTTCATCATCAATCTCATCCAGGCGCGTATACAACCCTAAACGTTCAGAAATACTTGAGACATATTCCTCGGGAATTAATACACGCAAATCGGTTTCAATCTGGCAATCGACCTTCAAGGCCTCCGCGATTTCACTTAAATCCGTTTCAAATAATGCCTTAAATTCATTCTCCTTCAACTCCTGAACCGCCTCATCCAAAATTTTGTGGTACATGTCATAGCCCAAATCATTGATAAAGCCCGATTGCTCCGCACCTAATAAATTCCCTGCTCCCCGAATATCCAAATCGCGCATCGCAACTTTAATCCCATCGCCCAAATCCGAAAATTCTTCCAATGCGCTTAATCGCTTACGCGCATCGCTGGTTAAGGCGGAAAGGGATGGCGTTACCAAATAACAGTAGGCCTTCTTGTTGGATCGCCCAACCCGACCACGCATTTGGTGTAAATCAGATAAGCCAAAATGATTCGCATTGATAATGAAAATTGTATTGGCATTCGGAATGTCCAAGCCGGACTCGATGATGTTGGTAGCCACAAGGACGTCGTAATTCCCCTCGATGAAATCCATCATGATTTTTTCGAGTTTGTCTCCTTCCATTTGGCCATGCGCTACACCAATCTTCGCATCAGGCACTAATCGTAAAATACGATTGGCTGTACTTTCTAATTCGTTGATGCGGTTATGAACGACAAAAACTTGTCCGCCACGTGCCAGCTCATCCCGAACACCGTCGCGTAATAATTCATCGGTCATAACGACCAATTTCGTTTCGACCGGCTGGCGATTCGGTGGAGGTGTTGCAATAATAGATAAATCACGCGCCCCCATCAATGAGAAATGTAGCGTGCGCGGAATCGGAGTGGCGGTTAGCGTCAAGACATCCACATCCACGCGCATTTCTTTTAAACGATCTTTGACCTTCACCCCAAACTTCTGCTCCTCGTCGATGATCATCAAGCCTAGATTCTTGAAATGTACATCTTTGTTGACTAATCGGTGGGTGCCGATTAATATATCCGTTTGCCCATTGGCAACGCGTTCAAGGGTTTCCTTGATTTGTTTTGTAGACTTAAATCGGTTTACGTATTCAACCTTACAAGGGAATGCCGCTAATCGATCATGAAAAGTTCGGTAATGCTGCATGGCTAATACCGTTGTGGGAACGAGTACGGCAACTTGTTTCGAGTCGGCAACAGCTTTAAATGCAGCTCGAATCGCAATTTCTGTCTTTCCAAAACCCACATCACCACAGACCAATCGATCCATTGGATGCGGTTTTTCCATATCTGCCTTGACATCAGCAGTTGCTTTGGCCTGATCGGGGGTGTCTTCGTATAAGAAGGAAGATTCCAATTCGGCTTGTAAATAGGTATCGGGCGAAAATGCAAAACCGGGTGCATTTTTGCGTTTGGCATACAAGGAAATCAGTTCCTTGGCGATGTCTTTGACTTGTTTTTTAACGCGGGATTTTTTGTTTTCCCATTCGGGTGTCCCCAACTTCGACATGGTCGGAGGGGCGCCTTCCTTGCCGGCGTATTTGGAAATTTTATGTAATGAATGAATGGAAACCGACAACACATCATCGTCCCGGTAAATCAGTCGGATGACTTCTTGTTCGCCATTCGAGGTCTCAATCAAGTTTAACCCAGCAAATCGGCCGATTCCATAATCCACGTGCGTGACGAAATCACCTACTTGAAGGCTTCGCAATTCCTTTAATGTAAGCGCTTTGCTTTTGGAGAACTTATTTTTCTCCTTGGAGCGATGAAAACGGTCGAATAATTGATGGTCGGGATAAAAGGCGATATTTGTTTGCTCGTCGATGAATCCTTCGCGCAATGAAATCTGCAAGGGTTTAAACTGAATGCTCGTGTTGATTTCATTGAAAATCACATCGAGTCGTTCTAGTTGTCGTGGCGATTCCGAGCAAATGATGTTTTGAAAACCAGCTGTTTGATTGTCTAATAGGGTATTTGCCAAACGTTCGAAATCTTTTTGGAAAACACCAGGGTTTTTAGACGGATAAACGATGGCCTGGCTATTTTTCAGGTGTGTGCGTTTGCCAAACTCCACGCAACTGAATTGTTGCAAGGATTTTTTAATGCTTTTATTCGTTTCCCAGCGCTCTTCGGGCTTATTCAGTACATTGATATCAGAACTGCTATTGGCCAAATAAGCGGCCTCGCCCTTTTCAAAATTTGTCTCAATGGCATCGATTAGCATGCTAAAATCCTTCAGCCAAATGCGTGTCGTTGCAGGTAAAAACGTAAAAAAGGATTCGCGAGTTTCTTGAACTAATTTGGTTTGAACGTCCGGAATGAGGTGCATGGCCGAAACGGATTGTATCGACAATTGCGTTTCTGGATGAAAAGTTCGGATGCTATCTACTTCATCTCCGAAGAAATCCAGTCGATAAGGGTACTCTGCTGCGTACGAAAATACATCCAAAATACCTCCGCGAACGGAATATTGTCCCGCTTCGTAGACGAAGTCGGTGCGTTCAAAATCATATTCATTGAGCGTTTCAGCCACAAAATTGCGATCGATTTTATCACCAACCCGAATGGAAAGCGTGTTTTTAACCAATGATTTTCGGTTGATTACTTTTTCTGTCATCGCTTCGGGATAGCTGACGATGATTAAGGCTTGACCACTGTAATTGCTCAGTACATTGAGGACTTCCGCCCGCATGAGTACATTCGCATTGTCGACCTCTTCCCATTCATAAGGTCTTTTATGCGACATGGGAAATAGGATGACGGCCGCTTCACCCAATAAGGATTGTAGGTCGTTTAGGATATATTGTGCCTCTTCTTTGGCTTCACAAATGACCAGAAAGGGATTGTTTTCTTTCAGTAATGAGGCAATGAGTACGGTATCCAAGGCGCCGCAAAGTCCTTTGATGTAGGTGTTTTGCGGTTCCGGACGATGGATTTGTTCTGCAATGTGTTGAACAATTCCGTCATTTTTGTACAAGGAAAGAAACTCTTTGACAATCATAAAATTATGAACAGGCGAATGGCTTGCAAAGGTAGAAAAATTTGTAACTTTGTGCATCCACAAAAAGGGGTGCCTCTAAAAAAGGCTGAGATTATACCCATTGAACCTGATACGGGTAATGCCGTCGAAGGGATTTTGTCGAGTTTTTAGCGCTGAAAACTCGGAAAAAATCAAAGTAATAAGGGTTATTGTTAAATCATACAGGATTTGACTCCTTTACCTGTTGTTAAACTTTTCAAAAATGAAAAAGCTAACGACGCTGTTTTTTTTATTCATTACGCATGTGTTATTCGGCCAAAGAGTCGAAGGGATCGTTATCGATCAAGAGATGAATGCACCTTTATGGGGGGCTTCGGTACGTGTTCAAGGTAGCCAACGGGGTGTTTTGACTGATTCAAAAGGTCAATTTTCGCTTTCAGGTATTAACAATGCCACGAAACTTACCATTTCGTTTGTGGGCTATCAAGCTCAGGAAGTTTCTGTTTCGAATGCTGCTCGGATTCTACTTCAGCGTTCGAGTTATTTACAGGACGAGGTAATCGTGAAGGCTACTCGGGCGGATGAAAATTCTGCCATGGCCTATTCGAACGTATCAGCACAAGATCTGAAGAAAAATAATTTAGGCCAAGATATGCCTATGTTACTTAATTTTACCCCATCGGTCGTGACGACTTCGGACGCGGGTGCGGGTGTCGGTTACACGGGTATTCGAATTCGGGGTAGTGATGCGACGCGTGTCAATGTCACAATCAATGGAATTCCTGTGAATGATTCTGAATCGCAAGGTACTTATTGGGTCAATATGCCTGATTTTGCTTCGTCGGTTAATTCTGTGCAGATTCAGCGCGGGGTGGGTACATCCACCAATGGAGCAGGGGCTTTTGGCGGATCGGTTAATATGCAAACGAATACCTTTGAAGAGAAGGCTTATGCCGATATAAATGCTTCGGGCGGATCATTTGGAACCTTGAAAACAACCCTAAAAGTTGGGACTGGTTTGATGAATGGTAAATTCACCGTAGATGGGCGTTTGTCACGAATTGTGTCAGACGGTTATATCGATCGTGCATCTTCAAATCTGCAATCGGCTTATTTATCTGCGGCTTATTTTGCCAAAAACTCCTTCATTCGTATCAATTATTTTACGGGACGGGAGAAAACGTTTCAGTCTTGGTATGGCACGCCAGAATCTCGTGTGACGGGTTCGGTTGCTGATATGCAGGCCTATATTGATCGGAATTATTTGTCCACTGCCGAAGCAAATAATTTGCTTACAAGCGGACGAACTTATAATTATTACACCTACGCAAATCAGACGGATAATTATTCCCAAGATCATTTACAGTTGTTGACGAATCATCGTTTATCGCCCAACTGGGATTTGGATTGGAATTTTCATTATACCTATGGTCGCGGTTATTATGAGGAGTTTAAGCCTTCAGCAGATTTAAGTGCCTATGGTATTGCCGACAAACCTTCAGTCGATGTAGTTCGCCAAAAATGGCTCGACAATGATTTTTATGGCTCGACATTTGCCTTAAAATATGAAGGTTTACAGCGTTTAAAATTGACGTTTGGCGGTGCTTGGAATCGCTATGTGGGTCGGCATTATGGCTTATTGATTCAACCGCTTGCTTATGCGGGTCACGAATGGTACCGCAGTCGGTCGCAAAAAACGGATTTGAATTTATATGCCAAAGCGAATTGGGCGATTGCAACTTCATGGAATGCTTATTTGGATTTGCAATACCGAACGGTAGGGCATAAGATGGCTGGGATTGCGGATAAAATGCAAGACATAAGCCAGATTTGGTCCTATCAATTCGTAAATCCTAAAATTGGTATTACGCATCAGATTTCATCGAATGCGAAGGTTTATGCTTCGTATGCACTCGGAAGTAAGGAGCCAAGCCGACAAGATTTTGTCGATAATCCAGGAACGACGCCACGTGCGGAATTTTTGCGGGATTTGGAAGTAGGTTATCAAGCTGGCCGTGCGAAGGTTTCCTATCAGTTGAACGCTTATTTTATGAATTATACGGACCAATTGGTGCTAACTGGTGCGGTAAATTCAGTAGGAGAAGCAATTCGTACGAATGCCCCATCGAGTTACCGTTTAGGTTTAGAGGCTTCTGTGAATGTACAATTGGCGGCTAACCTGACTTGGCAGGCCAATGCGACAATTTCTCGGAATCGTATACAAGATTTTACAGAAAAACTCGTTGAATATGCGGATTACAGCATTGTGTCTATTAAACATGGAGAGACGGATATTGCCTATTCGCCATCGGTAATTGGTGGAAGTACAT
>CALLKB010000224.1 GCA_938008575.1 uncultured Cytophagaceae bacterium
GTCTTCCGAGTCATTTTCAAGGACGTCCAACAAAGAGTTTTCTTCTCCTTGTACGAAAGGTGCATCCATGGATACGTGGCGACCTGAGATTTTCAAGGTATCAACAACCTCACCTGTGGAAATTTCCAATACTTCGGCTAATTCTTCAGGAGATGGTTCACGCTCAAATTTTTGTTCTAATTCCGAGAAAGTCTTTGAGATTTTGTTCAAAGAACCTACACGGTTTAAGGGTAAACGAACGATACGGGATTGTTCTGCTAATGCTTGAAGGATCGATTGACGAATCCACCATACTGCATACGAGATAAATTTAAATCCACGTGTTTCATCGAAACGTTGTGCTGCTTTAATCAAACCTAAGTTACCTTCGTTGATTAAATCGCCTAAGCTCAATCCTTGGTTTTGGTATTGTTTCGCTACCGAAACCACAAAACGTAAGTTGGCCTTCGTTAAACGCTCCAACGATAATTGATCCCCATCACGGATTTTCTGCGCGAGGATTACCTCTTCATCCGGAGTTAATAAATCGACTTTACCGATTTCCTGCAGGTATTTATCAAGTGATTGACTTTCCCTGTTGGTAATTTGTTTGCTAATTTTTAGCTGTCTCATAGGATCTTACAACAGATTGAATGGGCAAAAGGTTTCGCTTTTGCCCATTAATTGAAAATATTACTCCGCTTGTGCGGGAGCTTCTGGTTTTGGTAAAAGAACTTTAGCAGATAAACGGAATTTGCCCGTTTTCTTATCTACCTCAACTAATTTTACTTTTACTTTATCACCTTCTTTGAAAACGCCATCCATCGTATCGATACGATCCCATGAGATTTCAGAGATGTGCAATAAACCGTCTTTTCCTGGAAGGAATTCAACGAATGCACCGAAAGCTTGGATATTCTTCACTTTTCCTTCGTAAACCTCTCCTACTTCCGGAACGGTTACGATGTTTTTCACCATACGAACAGCGTGAGCCATGGCTTCGCCGTTAGAAGAGAAGATGCTTACGTATCCACCGTCTTCTTTTTCTTCAATCGTTACCGTAGCACCTGATTGTTTTTGGATATCTTGAACGACTTTACCACCTGGTCCGATTACCGCACCGATTTGGTCTTTCATGATTTTGATTACCGTAGCACGTGGAGTTTGCGGCTTGAATTCAGCACGAACAGCAGGCATCGCTTTTTTCATCTCGTTCAAGATGTGTAAACGACCTTCTTTTGCTTGTGTTAACGCTTCTGCCAAAACTTCGTATGACAATCCTTGAACTTTGATGTCCATTTGGCAAGCTGTGATACCGTTTTCAGTACCTGTAACTTTAAAGTCCATATCGCCCAAGTGATCTTCATCACCTAAGATATCAGACAATACCGCATATTTACCTGTTTTTGAATCGGAGATCAATCCCATCGCGATACCTGAAACAGGCGCTTTGATTTGAACACCTGCATCCATTAAGGCTAACGTACCCGCACAAACAGTTGCCATCGAAGATGAACCATTTGATTCTAAGATATCAGAAACAACACGTAATGTATAAGGGAATTGCTCCATGGGAGGCAATACTTTCTTAATTGCACGCATAGCCAAGTTACCATGACCTACTTCACGACGTCCTACGCCACGGTTTGGCTTAACTTCACCTGTTGAGAAACCTGGGAAGTTGTAGTGCAACATGAATTTATTGTAACCTTGTGTCATCGGTTGGTCGATGATTTGCTCATCCATCTTCGTACCCAAAGTAACAGTTGTCAACGATTGCGTTTCACCACGTGTAAACACAGATGAACCGTGTGGCGTAGGTAAATAATCTACTTCACAAGTGATTTGACGGATTTCGTTCAATTTACGACCGTCTAAACGGTAACGCTCTTGCAATACCAATTGGCGAGCCGCTTCTTTTTCGATATCGTGAAGATATGTTTTTGCCATTGAAAGGTTCACTAAGTGATCTTCTGGCAATGTTGCGATGTACTCGTCAACAATCGCTTTGAAAGCAGCTTTACGCTCGTCTTTCTTTGGATTTGCTTGTTTAGCAACCGCTAAGTATTTCTCGTAGTAGTTTTTCCACAATTCAGCACGCAACTCTTCGTTGTGTGATTCGTGTGAGTACGTACGTTTTTCTGTCTTACCACAAGCAACCGTTAATTCGTTCAATGCTTGGCATTGCAACTTAATAGCATCATGCGCGATACGTAAAGCTTCTAACATTTCTGTTTCAGAAACCTCATCGCCTTCGCCTTCCACCATCAAAATATCGTTTTCGTTAGCCGCAACGATTAATTCTAGGGAAGCTCCAGCTAATTCGCTTACGCTTGGGTTAACTTTATATTCTCCGTTGATCTTTGCAACGCGAACTTCTGAAATAGGACCATTGAATGGGATATCTGAAACTGCCAAAGCAGCAGCAGCAGCTAATCCTACAAATGCATCTGGTAAAACCTCGGTATCTGCTGAGATTAAATTGATCAACACTTGTACATCCGCATGGTAATCATCTGGGAAAGTTGGGCGCAAAGCGCGGTCAACTAAACGAGAGATAAGGATTTCATAATCTGAAAGGCGTGCCTCTCTTTTTAAGAAAGATCCTGGGATACGTCCATTAGACGCAAATTTTTCTTGATAATCAACTGATAAAGGAAGGAAATCAACGCCTTCTTTGGCCTCTTTGTTTGCTACAACGGTAGCGAGCAGCATCATATTTCCCGACTTGATAACAACAGATCCATCCGCTTGCTTGGCTAACTTGCCAGTTTCAATTTGGATTTCCTTGCCATCAGGCATTGAAATATGCTTTGTAATGATGTTAAATGACATACGTTTCGGAATAAATTTTCACGCAACCTTGCGTGAGTAGAATGTTTGTTTGATGATTTCAAACGGGGTAAAAAGAAATAAAACAGGGCTCCTAAATGAAAGGAACCCTGCTTGTATTTATTTACGAATACCTAATTCAGCAATGATCGCACGGTAACGTGAGATATCAGTACGAGTTAAATAATCAAGTAAACGACGACGCTTACCTACTAATTTCAAAAGTCCTAAGCGTGTGCTATGGTCTTTCTTGTTTTTCTTAAGGTGCTCAGTCAAATGATTGATTCTGAATGTGAATAACGCAATTTGCGACTCAGCAGAACCAGTATCGATTTTTGACTTTGCTTTCCCTTTTGATTCGAAAATCGATTCTTTTACTTCAGGAGACAAATACATCTTTTACCAGTTTATAAAGTTTGAAAAATTAATTCGCAAAAGTACATAGAATTGTCGGAACGCGCAAATGCTTAGCTTGAATATTTCTGACGACGCATTTTCCAGCTTTTCACACGATCCCAAAGGACCCGATAGAAGTCGGATTCAAACAAGCGCGAATCGTTCAAAGCGATTTTCAAGAAGTACATGCCGATGAGCGTCAAAAGTCCATTTGAGATCCAAGCGCCGATTTCCACGAGCACCTTCCCTTCTTTGGCCATTTTATCACCTTGTTGGGTTAATATGTACATTAAGATAAAGAATGACACGGCCACAACAACCGGTACACCAAATCCTCCTTTTTTTATAATAGCTCCTAAAGGTGCGCCTATCAAGAACATCACTAAGATGGCTAGCGATGTGGTGAATTTTTTATGCCATTCCAAACGCGTGGTTTTCAATTTGTCTTGGCGTGTCTCGATCGAGGTTAAGTTGGTTTGTGCGAAAGTCTGCATGTTCTGCACTTGTTGGATCGCAATGTCCATCGGTTCGCGTGAATGTTTTTCGGCTAAACCTTTCTTTAATCGTTCGGTTACCCATTTGGTGTTTTTGACTACTTTGATGGATTGGTTGATGGGCTTGTGGAAATACAGGAAATTAGGGCCAACCGCGCCAATGAATCCTTTTTTCATGATTCGCATGACATGAATAAGTGAATCCTCATCGGCTTGCAACTGGATATTATTGCGCATGATTTCATAATGGGAAAATTGACTTTCCTCGGTCTTATGTAAATCAAAAGCATCTAAAGACATCACAATTTTACTCTTTTTGAAATGGTGTACGGCTAAATCTGAGGCGTCCAAATTGCTCCCACGATCTGCATCTTCCACATAATCCTTGCCATTAAACAATTCAAAAACGAGGTATTTTTTTCCATACATCGTGTACATCAAACCGGAGTCGGCCAAAGTAACATGTCGGTTTCCATCATTATGCGTATGATCGTAAATGATTAATGACTTCAAGGTTTTGTTGTCGGGGTACTTTTTTGCCACCTTAATCGCATAACCGGGTAAGTCGGAATAAAAGATTCCTTCTTTGATATTCAGAGTCGTTTTGGTGGTTTTGATATCATATAAGAGCCCCCAGCCTTTCAGGTTGGCCCATGGCATGGCTACATTATTAAACCAAAACATGAAGCCCGACAAGATAACAGCGACGATCATGATAGGTCTAAAAACGCGGAATATGGAAATTCCAGCACTTTTGAGCGCGGTTAGTTCGAAGTTTTCGCCCAATTTTCCAAAGGTCATCAAAGACGAAAGCAATACAGATAGTGGTAAAGCTAGTGGTAAGGTGATGAGTGAAAAATAGAAGAAAAGTTCGATATAGACGCCCACGCCAAGGTCTTTGCCAAAAAGATCGGCAAAGTAGAACAAGACCAAACGTAATAGAAAGATGAAAATTACGATGAGTGTTGTCAGGACAAAGGGTCCCCAGAAGGCATTTAGGACTAATTTATCTATTTTACGCATACTAACTCCCTACGATCTCTTTGAGTTTATCAGTTAAATAATCCCAAAGTTCTTGGGCGTCGTCGGCCGACTTAAACGTCGATGCGGTATCTGTAATAACCAAATAGGTCGTATTACTGAGTTCGCTAACGTCTAATTTGAATTCAATGCAAGCGCTGTGTGTGGCTTGATCGGGCTTAGTAAAGTCTAATTTGAAGCTTTTGTTCGATTTATTATGAACAATTGTTGCGGGATGATTTTCATTATCCCAGAAAAAATTAAAGCCTTGATTGTTCTGAACGGTGACTTTGTCGGCGAACCATTGTTGAAGCCCAGAGGCAGTGCTCAAATACGGATAAAGTACTTTGGGCGAGGCTTTTAGCTCATATTCAAATTCGTAGCTTGAAGCTGGCATAATGCAATGGGGTTTTCATGGATGGGTCAAAAATTGTCCCTTTAAACAAAGGTAAACGAATTCAGAGAAATCGCAAATCAGATACAAATTTAATAAGTATTCATAAAATATTTGTGACTATTGCTCCTTTCGATTACCTTTGCACCATATTT
>CALLKB010000225.1 GCA_938008575.1 uncultured Cytophagaceae bacterium
TTACAATCACGTTCAATTCACGGAAAGTACCAATCGCCTTCCGACGACCAATTTCCTCCAAAGTAATATGCTTACGCGTACGTAAAGACTGCTCACGCAAGATTTGCTCACGCTTGTTGGCAATCTCACGCGCCTCACGCTCGTTCTCTAAACAGATCAACTTATCGCCAGCCTGTGGAGCTCCATTTAAACCAAGTACTTGTACTGGCGTTGATGGACCTGCTTTTTTAATCTTATTTCCGTGGTGGTCAAACATGGCCTTAACACGACCGTAGTTATCACCTGCCAACATCATATCACCAACGTGCAAGGTTCCATCTTGAACCATCATCGTTGTAACATAACCACGGCCCTTATCCAATTCCGCCTCGATAACAGAACCGATAGCTTTCTTCTTAGGATTGGCTTTTAACTCAAGCATTTCGGCTTCTAACAATACTTTTTCAAGCAAGTCATTGATACCTAAACCTGATTTAGATGAAATTTCTTGGCACTGGTATTTACCACCCCAATCTTCCACCAACATATTCATGGTCGCTAATTCCTCACGTACTTTATCCGTGTTGGCGCCATCTTTATCCACTTTCGAGAATGCAAAGACAATCGGTGCACCAGCAACCATTGCATGGTTGATTGCCTCTTTTGTTTGTGGCATGACCGAGTCATCCGCTGCAATCACGATAATGACAATATCCGTAACTTTCGCACCACGAGCACGCATCGCCGTAAAGGCTTCGTGACCCGGTGTATCTAAGAACGTGATTTTCTTTCCTGATTCAGTTTCAACAGAATACGCACCAATGTGCTGCGTGATTCCCCCTGCCTCACCTGCAGTTACTTTTGACTTACGGATGTAATCCAAAAGGGATGTTTTACCGTGGTCAACGTGACCCATGATGGTAACAATTGGAGCACGAGGAACTAAATCTGCTGGATCATCTTCTACTTCTTCCTCAACGGTGTCAATTTCTTCTTCCGCTGAAATGAAGTTTACTTCATAACCAAACTCATCTGCAATGATGGTAATCGCCTCCGCATCCAAACGCTGGTTGATCGAAACGAACATACCCAAACTCATACAAGTTGAGATAACTTCGTTCACTGAAACATCCATCAAAGAAGCCAAGTCACTCGCCGAAACGAATTCAGTTACCTTCAATACTTTTGCCTCTTCATCTTCAGCCATTTGGCGTGCTTCTTCAGCATCAGCACGTTCACGACGTTTTACACGACGCTTATCTGCACCAAAACTTTGCTTATTTGTCGCACCTTGTAAACGCGCCATCGTAGCCTTAATCTGCTCTTGAATATCCTTGTCAGATAGTTCCTCTCGAGGTCCTCCTGGCTTAGCTCCTGGAGCTGGCTTTTTACCAAAATCTTTTTTGTTATTATTCGCCGCATTTGGATTATTAGGACGTTGTTCATTAACAACGGGCTTTTTCTCCTCCTTAACAATACGCTTACGCTTATGCTTGTTATGGCTATCACGTCCGCTATCTACCGGCAATTCAATTTTACCTAAAACCGTTAAGCCCTTTAAGGTCTCCCCTTTTGCTTCGATCAACTGAATGTCTTCCACAACTGGTGCCTCTGGTGCTGCTGCAACAGGTGCAACGGGCGCTTCAACAGCCTCAACGGGAGCAGCAGGAGTTTCCACTACAGGTTTTTCTTCCACAACAGGCACTGGAGCTTTCTCCACAACAGGTTCTGGCTTAGGTGCTGGTTTTGGAGGGACAGGGTTACCCTTTTTGTCCAAATCAATTTTACCTAAAACCTTCAGGCCAACTTGCTTTTCAGCAACAGGTTCAGGTGCTTCTTCTTTCACCTCAGGTACTACCGGAGCTGCTTTTTTCACAGGCTCTGGAGCAACTTCTACCACAGCAACCGGCTCAGGCTTTTTCTCCTCAACAACTGGAGCTGGAACGACAGGCTCCTCAACAGGCTTCTTAGGAGCCTCCTCTGTTGCCAACAAATGGTTTGCACCATATTCTGCTGCCAACAAACTCAATTGCTCATAATTAAGCTTTGCATTCGGGTTATTATCGACTTTATGTCCTTTAGCAGAAAGAAACTGTAGGATCGTAGACGTTCCTATGTTTATTTGCTTTGCTACAAGACTTAATCGCATTGTCTTCTCTTCTGCCATATAAATTACTAAATACTTATGCTTTCAATTTAAAAATCTTACTCGATACAGCGCGTGCCTTATTCAAACTCAGAACGTAAAATAGACAAGATCTCCTCAATGGTTCCCTCTTCTAATTCCGTTCTACGCTCTAATTCTTCTTTAGATAAAGCCAAAACTTGCTTCGCTGTATCCAATCCAATCTTGTGAAGCTCATCCAAAATCCAAGCCTCAATCTCATTGGAGAATTCTGTCAATTCTACATCCTCATCATCCATCTCCTCTTTCGGTACATCACGGAATACATCAATCTCGTATCCAACTAATTTACCTGCCAATTTAATGTTTTGACCTCCACGACCAATCGCCATAGAAACCTGATCTGAATTCAAATAAACCGAAATACGACGACGCTCTTTGTCAATGGCCATCGAATTTAACTTCGCTGGGCTCAAGGTACGCGCCACCAATAATTCTAAATTATCTGTGTAATTAATTACGTCAATGTTTTCATTCTGCAATTCGCGAACAATGCCGTGAATACGAGAACCTTTCATCCCCACACAAGCTCCTACTGGATCAATGCGATCATCAAAGGACTCAACAGCCACTTTCGCACGCTCACCTGGTTCACGAACAATCTTACGAATCGAAATCGTTCCATCATAAATTTCTGGAATTTCTTGCTCGAATAAACGCTCTAAGAATACCGGAGAAACACGTGATAAAATGATACGAGGCGTACCATTCGACATTTCAACTTTATGAATGACTGCACGAATCGTCTCACCTTTCTTGAAACGATCTTTTGGAATCATTTCACCTTTTGGTAACACTAATTCATTGTCTTCGTTATCTAACAAGATCAACTCGCGACCTAAAATTTGATATACTTCAGAAGTCACTAACTCCCCTACCAAATCCTTGTACTTGTCATGCAAGCCTTCTTTCTCAATATCTTTGATACGTTGAATCAAGGTTTGACGAGCAGTTTGAACCACACGACGACCGAAGTCTTCCAATTTGATTAATTCCGCTACCTCTTCACCAATCTCAAAATCCGGCTCGATCAACTTAGCTTCCGCCAAAGGTATTTTATCAAAATCCCAAATATCTTCTGAGTTATCGTCCACGATTTCGCGCGTACGCCACATCTCTAAGTCACCACTTTCGGGGTTGATAATGACATTGAAATTTTCATCGGAACCGAATTTCTTGCGAATCATCGTACGAAAAACCTCTTCCAAAACCGAAATCATTGTCGGCTTGTCAATGTTCTTCTCCCGAGCAAAATCTGAAAATGACGAAATTAATTCAACACTGTTCATTGCTATCCTTACGTTTTTTTATTGAAATGAAACTTGTACTCTTATTTTATCTATCGCTGTTAAACCAAACATAGTTGGCTCCTTCGCTACCACTTTACGATGCTTTAACGTCTTTTCCGTCAACACCTGAATCGAATCCGCCGTATGCCCTTGCAAGGTCCCCATAACGGTTTCCCCATCCTTCAACCACACTTTCACCGTACGACCTACATTCTTTTCAAACTGCCAACCCTGCGTCAATGGAAAATCCAATCCTGGCGATGAAACTTCTAAATTATAAGCCTCCTCAATCCACAGATTTTCCTCGATGTGATGGGCCAACTTTCGGCTCATCAATGCGCAAGCATCAATGGTAATTCCCTCCATGGTATCCACGAGAATCGTTACTAACGAACGTTTGAGTCCCTTACTTATCGACAAATCCACTAAAAATATAGGACCATCACCGATATACTCTTGAATCCAACCGTTAATCTTCGTTTTTAAATCTTCCATCAATACCTTGAAAACAAAAAGAGGGATTAAAAACCCCTCTTCTTTCTTAAATTTCCTTGGCAAAGGTAGGCAAATTTTTCCAAAATGCAACATATCAGCATAAAGTCGCTCATAACAGATCAAACAATTGCATATTATGTCCAAAATATTTCACTAATTTCGAGGCTACATTTTAGTTATTACGAATAGGAAACCTACCCACAACCTAGTACATGAATCGCATTTACCAACTTGTGCTTTTTACCTGCACCTTGCTTGCTTCCCAAGCATACCCGGCAGATCGATTCCCGACCCCACCGGATTCCCCCATTCGCTTGTTTTACATCCAACGAAGTTCCAATGCGAATACGGTCATTTACGATGCTAATTTATTGGCTAATAAATCGCTAAATGCGAAAGATCCCGTTCATACCTATTGGATTCGCTATGGCGAAAAAGGGCAAAAAGAAGAGCTAAGCACGATCCAACGGACCTTGGCCTATGGCCTTTATACCGATGCGATCAAATCTGACGCCAATGCTTTTGAGGGCTATTTCCTAGCATACCGTAAACGTAAATTCGTCGTAAAACTGGACTCACGAGGCGCGCCAATCGCCCTATTCCCCATCAACGGAAAATTACAAATCCTCAAGCGCGTTTTTGTCAGCGTCGACGAAAGCCATATGATGCCTTCTGTTAACTACATCGAACTCTTTGGCAAAGATCCAATCTCCGGAAAAGACGTTTACGAACGCTTTAAACCCTAAAAAAATAGCCCCTTTCGGAGCTATTCTCATTTAAAAAGTACCTAGTAGACTTATCTGCGCATTTCGAGGCTGACCCGAATACCCATACAATTCCGTAGGCATTTGATTCAATACATTTTTCACTAATGCCTGTACACGCCAGCGCTTATTTAACGCATAAGTCGATTGTAACTCCGTCCAGACATAGCCAGCCAAAGTCACACCTTGCGTTTGATAAGTCGCATCATCATAATAATAGTCGGTACGTTCACCCACATATTGGGCATATACACTCGCCGACCACCTTTTCGTCAATTGTTGATTTACTCGTAAAGAAAGCTGATGTTTAGGTCTACGTATCAAGGAAGAATAGGTTGAATCCTTTCCATTGATCACATTGTGCATCTTGCCATCCAAATATGTATAACCTAATTCCGAAGAGAATCCCTTCCAGACATAACGAGCCTCTACCTCAATTCCACGCGTGTTCTGCTTGGACACATTGGCATAACGTCCATAAGGCTCAACAGCAATCGACTGAAACACAATTCCATCCTGAACATCTTGTTGGAACCCTACCAAACGAACATAAAGCGCCCCCATATTCTGCTCAAAACCCGCTTCAAACGTTTTGCCTTGTTCTGCTTTCAAGTCTTTATTCCCATAAGGTGAGTACAACTGATACAAGGATGGCGCTTTAAAACTGCTGTAATAATTCGCAAACAATTTCCCCTTTGGCCAAAGGTATAAATACGGATTTACATGGTAGGTCAAATTATTCCCATACAACGAATGATTACTTAAACGGCCACCTAACTCCAAACCCCAAACATCTTCCTGATGCTTTTCAAAAGTCACATAAGTCCCCAATAATTGAATATTTGCCAAAGAAGCTGCTAAAGTAGGAGAATCATAGCGACCATACGCACTAATCGAATAATCGCTTTGAGCTGTCGACTGATTCCGAAACTCGACTCCGGCCACTGTTTGAATTCCGGCAGGCAAATGCCATTTAACATAGCCTTCAGCTCCTTGATTCAAACCTACATAGGCCGATTCGCTGTAATTTGACCAAGCATTCGCGGGAATGTCTGTCGAATCATTTCTGAAAAAGCGATGCGTAATATCTTGAAACAGGCGAACAAATAAATCCCCTTGCACAAATTGCTGATGAAATTGACCACGAAAGGCATGATTCGAAGCATTCGCCGTATAATCTCGCTCATCCATGAAAGGACCACCATCCAAACTCGCCTGGTAAAATTCACTTTGATAATACAAATCCCAGTCGGCATGCTTACCTATCGTACTCCCCAGATTCAACCGAATGTTTTGTTGGCCCATCCCATCTTTCTCCAACTGATTTGCTGCGGCAGAAAAACCTTGGGTTTGAAAGTTTTTCAGGGCAAGACCCATGCGCAAACTTTTGATTGTTTTCTGAATTTGAAAAGCCTCAGCATGCGTCCCTAAGCCACCTGCTTGTAGGCTGAGAGATGAGCCTGATTTTCGGGTAATTAAATTAATCACACCGGCCATTGCATCCGAACCATACAGCGTAGATTGACCACCCTTCATTATTTCAATTCGTTCCAAACTCCCCAAATCAATCAAATTCCAATCCAACACCGAGGAGATGTGTGAAGGGTCATTGGCCGGAAAGCCATCGATCAACAACAGGACATTGCCTGTATTCGAACCGCGGACGTAAACTTCCTGATTACTTCCGGGTGCACTGCGGGCGCCTACAATGGAGACCCCAACGCGCTCTTGCAATAATTCGCCAAGATTTTTCCCCAGACTTTGTTGGATTTGTTCTTGACTAATGATGGAAACTACTTTTCCTGTTTGGCTTAATTTAGCCGGATACTTGGAGGCTTTCACTTGAACTTCCGTTAATAAGGAATCCGGGCGAATAGCCGTTTTCGCCGCATACACAGTAGGTAGGCATGCGAATGAGAACGCTGTCAAAAGCGTCAATCGAATGTTGAACATGTTTTTTTGCCCTTTCGGGCGATCAAATAAAAAGGTAATCGAACGCTCAACCCCATCGCATCCTCCGTGATACAAGGTTAAGAATCATCTAAGGCAGGTCTCCTGACTCAATTCCGTTTCTTTTCTGCCTTCCCAGCCGAAGCCAGTGACCTGAAATGAAAAGCATTATGGAATTTCACAGTTGCGGGGACAGTTTTAGTATTTCACTAAATTCCCTATTAAGTAACCTATGCAGAAACGCAGGCAACACCCTAAACTGTTGCAAAATAACGATAAACTGATAATAATACCTAACCATGCCGCAATGAATAAAAATTTAGCAATTTTTGTGAATGACAAATAACCCAAGGTTTTAACCTGTGGATTTACCCCAAACCTAATCACCACATGACCACTCCCACACGCTGCACCTGGCCCGGAAATGACCCACTCTACATCGCCTACCACGACCAAGAATGGGGAAAACCCCTACATGATGACCAACAATTATTCGAACTCCTCGTATTGGAAGGATTCCAGTCGGGGCTATCCTGGATCACCATCTTACGAAAGCGCGAAAATTTCCGCGAGGCATTTGCTCAGTTCAACCTAGCCATTTTAAGCCAATGGTCGGATGCGGAATTATCAAATTGTCTTCAAAACCCAGGAATCATAAGAAATCGGTTAAAAATCGAAGCTGTTCGGACGAATGCACGCGCTTTTATCCAAATTCAGGAAAAATTTGGTAGCTTTGACCGATTTATTTGGGATTATGTCCAACAGCAACCCATTACGAATCAGTTTACCGAGCACAAGGATTTACCCGCTCAAACAGACTTGTCTGTTCGCATCAGTAAAGATCTCAAGAAATTAGGTTTCAAGTTTGTGGGCCCTACCATTTGTTACTCTTTCATGCAAGCCGCAGGCCTCGTAAACGACCATATAACAAGCTGTTACTGTTACAAGAAATAACCTATGAATACGCGGATCGTCATCATTCCGACTTACAATGAAATTGAAAACATTCAAGCCATCATCGAGAAGGTATTGAGCTTAGAGCCTGTTTTCGATCTTTTGATTGTGGATGATGGTTCCCCGGATGGTACGGCGGCATGTGTAAAAACACTCCAACAAGCACATCCAGATCGCATTCATTTACTCGAACGCAAAGGGAAATTAGGTCTAGGAACCGCTTACATCGCTGGTTTTAAATATGCCTTAGAAAAATCTTACGAATATATTTTCGAAATGGATGCCGACTTCTCACACAATCCAGATGATTTAGTGCGATTATACGATGCTTGTGCAAATCAAGGCGCATTTATGTCGATAGGCTCACGATACATCAATGGGGTGAACGTGGTCAATTGGCCCATTGGACGTGTTTTAATGTCTTACTTTGCTGGATTTTATGTGCGTTTCATTACAGGCATGCCTATTCAAGACGCTACAGCGGGATTCGTTTGTTACCGAAGAAAGGTATTAGAAACTATCCCTTTGGATCAAATTAAGTTCATCGGATATGCTTTCCAAGTAGAGATGAAATTCACCACGTGGAAATACGGATTCAAGATGATTGAAGTCCCTATCATCTTTACAGATCGTACCAAAGGCGAAAGCAAGATGTCGGCAAATATCTTCAAAGAGGCAATTTTTGGGGTGATTCAGTTAAAAGTTAACAGTCTATTCAAACGCTATCAAGCTAACTAATGGATTATAATTTCCTAAAATCATTGCACATTATTTTTGTCGTGAGCTGGTTCGCAGGATTATTCTATTTGCCACGCTTATTGGTTTACCATGTGGAAGCGCAAGATAAAGACGTACAAGCCAAAGAAATTTTATCGAAGCAATTCGAGAAAATGGAAAAACTACTTTTCAACGCCATCATGATTCCTGCGATGTGGCTTACTTGGTTGACGGGCCTTTCCATGATCTACCTAACCTGGTGGGATAATTTTCATGCGCATGGTTGGCTTCATTTAAAATTAGCCTTTGTCGTTTGCATTACCATCTACCACTTTGTCTGCAGGCACCTCATTCGCAAATTCCGAGCTGCTGAATTCATTTTAAGAAGTGTTCAATTGCGTCTATTCAACGAAATTGCAACCATCCTATTAGTCGCGGTCGTATTCTTAGTCATTGCTAAAAATACCTTTGATATGGTATTGGGAATCGGGGGATTTATTGCCTTTGCCATCGTGATTATGGCGGCCGTGACGATCGTGAAGAAAATTCGATCTAACGCATAGAACGATCCATTTCACGCTTGATATCTTTTTCTTTGATATCATCTCGCTTATCAAACGTCTTCTTTCCTTTCGCTAATGCGATGTTCAATTTGGCATAACCTTTATCAGAAATAAAGAGTCTTGTAGGAATAATCGTCAAACCCACATTTTTCAACTCTTTCTGCAATTTTGCTAGTTCTCTTTTGGATAGCAATAGCTTGCGGTCGCGCAAGGGATCATGATTGAAATGGGTGCCTTCGTCATACATGGAAATATGCATGTTGCGCACAAACAACTCATCCTGAAAGAATATGCAATAGGCATCTGTTAAATTCGCTTTGCCCTGACGAATGGATTTTATTTCAGTACCGGTCAAAACAAGTCCAGCCGTGAAGGTATCCAAGAATGCATATTCGAAGGATGCCCGACGGTTTTTAATCTCAACTTGCTTTTGGATTTTATCCTTTGCCATACCGAAATAAAAAAGCCACACAGCTACGAGGCTGCGTGGCTCCTTAAAAATTTAAAATCTATTTCTCAGCTTTCTTCGCTGCGTATTCTTTGTTCAAACCGTCAACCAACTTCTGAGTTACGTCAACAGATGGATCTGCGAACAAAATACCACCACCAATTTTAGAATAACCTAAAACGAATTCGTATTTGTTTTCTTTGTTCACCTTTGCGATATACTCACGAATGTTGTTGTATAACTCTTCGTTTTTCTTCGCTTGCTCTTGACCTAATTCAGCCTGCTTTTGCTGTGAATATTGTTGCAATTCAGAACCTTTTTTCTTCAAGGTCATATCTGCAGCTTGCAATTGTGCTTGTGTCATCGCAGCCGCACGTTGTTGGATCGCTTGAAGCTCCGCTTGCAATGCACGCTCTTTTTGACCTAAGTCTACTTGTAAACGATATCCTTTATTTTCAAACTCTTTTTGAGCGTCTTTGTAAAATTGGTAATTCGTCAACAATGAATCTGAATTAACAAACACGATGCGCTTGCCTTCAGCAGTTACGCCTGCTCCTGCAGAACCAGCACCTGTCGTAGGCTTGAAGAATGAATAAGCGACAGCAAGTGTTAAAACTGCTAACCAAACGTAAGAGATACTTGAATTTTTCACGGGTTTAATTTTAATTATAAATGGATTTAATGGTAAATATACAATCTATGCTTTGATTGTCCTAAATTTTTAAAAATTCTATCGCAATCGCGCGCCTGCCCAAGCCCAAAAGCCCAAAAAGATTCCTCCAATGAGCCCTGTAACCAAATAAAGTAAACTGACACTTCCCTGTAGCGGCAACAAAGTAGCCATCCGCACCGGCAAGGCACTTGGATTCGAATAATTCAACCACCAAGCGGAACCGCCCCAGAGCAAAAGCCCCGAAAGAAAGCCAACTGTAAAGGCACTTTTAACAGGAAATTTCAACAAATAGGCCAAAACGCCCGCCTGAATTCCCATGGCATACCAAGGCAAATATAGGCCTGCGAGTGCGCCTACAATGATTAATATGATGATACGTAACGTATTGCTCTGCATGATGATTATTTTGATAAAGTGATTGTCTTGCGAATGCGACTTGATGATTGATTCGGGTTTTCTAAGAATAACAAGGGACGAAGTTCGCCTTTGGCCCAAGTATCAATTAAATCATCGTAATGCACACTGCCTGGATTTCCCGATTGGCCCCCTGGGTAAACACCATAAGCTTTCGGATTACCTGTTTTCGATAATTCGACAATGAATCGCCAAGATGGACCCGTCTTTGTGGTTGCGGCGTTCACGATGGAACCTCCCCCACCAATGGGAATATTTAAACGACTCAAGGCATCCATACCCGGAATCAAGTGGCGAACTCCTGTTTGTTTGTGTTTCGCCCAAGCCCAATCTGGCCCCAACGGACCATGTTTTTTGACTAATGTATCCAATGTTGCCTTAAAGGATGTTTCGATGATTTGATCCATCGACTCCTTGACATTCTTTGTCTTCACATTATCCCACCAACGGGCCTGTGCCTCAAACTCAATCAAGTGAATCGTTCGATCAATCGCCGGGCGATTCATTGGAATTTTTTCATTGGACTCAAATTCATCATCCCATAAAAATGATTGCAAGTTGAGCACCCAAGTTTCAAAAATAGTTGCCCCAATAGATTCGGGAGAATTTTGCAAGTTCCAACTTTTCACAAGTTCCAATGCCTTGTCATTCGATTTAACGGAACGCAATAAAAGCGGCAATAATTTTCGAGCTCGGATGTTATAATTGTCATTCTGCAAACCACGTAACGAATCAATTGTGACTTTCTCCATGGCAGTTAATCGCTCATTAATTCGACGTCCACGTTCTGATGGTGCATATTGCCAGCCCAAATAATAAGGATACGTTGGATCTGTCGAAAACTGATTCGCCGAACTTACAAAACCCCGAGCGGGATTCTTTACATGGGGATTATGGGCTTGTGGAATAAAACCTTTCCAATCGGCCGCCGCATCCG
>CALLKB010000226.1 GCA_938008575.1 uncultured Cytophagaceae bacterium
TCAAAATTAAAGGATAATTTTGAGATATGAGTTCTCCCGCACCCCAAGATTTTGCAAATTTAGACCCCAAAACACACATCATTATCAAAGGTGCCCGCGTACACAATTTAAAAAATGTGGACGTTGCCATTCCGAGAAATAAATTGGTCGTCGTGACGGGCCTATCGGGTTCAGGAAAATCATCACTTGCCTTTGATACACTTTTTGCAGAAGGCCAACGAATGTATGTCGAAAGTCTAAATTCCTATGCGCGCCAATTCTTAGGTCGTATGGAAAAGCCAGCCGTGGATTACATTCGAGGGGTCGCACCTGCGATTGCAATTGAACAAAAAGTCAATACCAAAAATCCCCGGTCAACCGTAGGGACTACGACCGAAATTTACGACTACCTCAAATTACTCTTCGCCCGCATTGGGAAAACAATTTCACCCGTTTCTGGCCAGGAAGTAAAAAAGGATTCTGTATCGACAATCGTAGATTGGATCGTTTCGCATGATCAAAAAAAGGTTCTGATTTTAGCCCCTTTACTAAATCACCCAGAAAGATCCTTACTCGAAGAATGCCAATTGCTTATTCAGAAGGGCTATACCCGACTGAAATTCGAATCTGAAATTTTGGATTTGGAGGAGCTCGTGGAAGATGAGGCAAGCTTAAAGAAGCTAACAAAAAAACGAAACGAAATCGCCATTCTTATTGATCGCTTGATTGCCAACAACGAAGAAGAGACCATTTTCCGACTAGGCGATTCGGTTCAAACGGCCTATTTCGAGGGTGATGGCGTTTGTTGGGTCGAAATCCAAGACCAAAAACGCAAAAGCTTTTCCAATAAATTCGAATTAGATGGCATGGCCTTTGAAGAGCCTAGCCTGAATTTATTCTCGTTCAACAATCCTTACGGTGCTTGTCGGAACTGCGAAGGTTACGGAAAAGTATTAGGCTTAGATCCCGATTTAGTCATCCCAGATCACGATTTATCCGTTTATGAAGGTGCGATTGCCCCTTGGCGCAGCGAGCGCATGAGCGATTGGTTGCATCCTTTGTTGCGAAATGGAATTCATTTCGACTTTCCGATTCACCGCCCTTACAAGGATTTAACGGAAAAGGAGAAGCAATTGCTTTGGAAAGGGAATAAATACTTTGCGGGTTTAACCCAGTTTTTCGATCACCTCGAAAAAGAAACTTATAAAATTCAATACCGCGTTCTACTTTCACGTTACCGTGGCAAAACCAATTGCCCGGAATGTCAAGGTTCCCGTTTACGCGGCGATGCCGGTTATGTCAAAATTGATGGCGCGTCCATCATCGACATGGTGCTTTGGCCAATTTCAAAAGTCAAAGATTTCTTCGACAAATTAACCTTGAGCGAAACCGATACGGCCGTTGCGAAACGTATCCTGATTGAAATCAAAAATCGATTGGATTACATGAATCGCGTAGGATTGGG